>JAIQFL010000429.1 GCA_020073365.1 Terriglobia bacterium
GAGCACGGTCGGAATTCCGGGCGCGGCGCCGGCCACAGCCGCAGCCGCCGGCGGACGCGGCGGCGGACGGGGCCAGACCACACCGGCAACTCCCTCCACTCCCACCACTCCGGCGGTTGCCGCTACGGCCACGGTGGAGCGCGCGCGGGGACCGGAGGATCGGCCGTCGACCACCAGTTGGCTGATCGCGGCGGATGAGATCCAGGCTACCGACCGTCGCATCGAAACGGTCCGCAGCGGCGGAATCACGACGGCAGTGACCTTCCCCACACGCGGCATCTTTGCCGGACAAGGGTCCATCATCGACCTTTTGTCGGGCGAGAGGGCCGGCGAAATGGTGCTGGTCCCCTCGGTGGGGCAGTACATCTCGCTCAGCCGCGGCGGAGGCGGTGGCGGTGGTGGTGGCGGCGGATTTCCCAGCTCTCTGATGGGCACGATCTCGTATATCCGCCAGATCTACCTGGATGCCGCGCACTACAAGCTGGTCAAAGACGCCTACGCAAAAGACCCGCGCGGCATCCAGCGCCCGGAATATGACCACGCGCTCGAGGGCGTGCTGGAATCCAAGAGGATTTTGCTTCCGGCCAATCGACTGGTGGAGATCGACCGCATGCTGCGGTTTGCGGCGGAGTTGAAGCAGCCGGCCATCCTCTATGGCGCTCGCGAAAGCTATCGCCCCGAAGCGGTCGAGCTACTGAAGAAATCCGGCGCTCCCGTGCTGGTGAGCATGCGGTGGCCGGAACCGCCGCGCGACGCCAACCCGGAGGATGTGGACAGTCTCCAGACCCTGGAGACGCGCGACCAGGCGGCGTCCGCACCGGCCGTGCTACAGAAGGCGGGCGTCCAGTTTGCGCTGTATTCGGACGGTCTGGACCAGCCGCGCGACATTCAGCGCGCGGTGAAGAAAGCCATCGATGCCGGGCTCGCGCGCGAGGATGCGATTCGCGCGCTGACGCTCGCACCCGCCCGGATCTACGGCGTGGCCGACCGCGTGGGCAGCATCGAAAAAGGGAAGATCGCGAATCTGATAGTCACCAGGGGCGAACTGTTTGACGATCGCACCAGAATCGAAATGATTTTCGTCGATGGCAGAAAATACACACTGGCAGCCGATGCTGCTCCGGGCGGCCGTGGCCCGGTAACGGACGATCCAGGAGTGAATCGATGACAAAGATACTGTTGGCTGCACTGATTGCCATGGCGCCTCTCAGCGCCGAGACGATCGTCATTCAGAATGCCACCGTGATGACGGTGAGCAAGGGTACGTTCAAAGGGTCGGTTGTAGTGAAGGACGGTAAGATCGCCGAAGCGGGCGAGAAAGTGATGGTGCCCGAAGGCGCAAGCGTCATCGATGGCACGGGCCAGTACGTGATTCCGGGCATTATCGACTGTCACTCGCACATCGCCGTGGATGGCGGGATCAACGAAGGCAGCGTCTCGGTATCGTCGATGGTCGATATCAAGGACGTCATCGACCCGGAAGCCATCGCCATCTACCGCGCCCTGGCGGGGGGCGTGACGACGGCCAACATCCTGCACGGCTCGGCGAACTCGATCGGTGGATGCACGCTGCCGATCAAGATGCGCTGGGGGAAGGACGCGCAGTCGATGATCTTCGAAGGCGCGACTCCGGGCATCAAGTTCGCGCTGGGCGAGAATCCCAAGCGCGCGGGCAATCCGCAAGGAGGTCGGGGCGGCGCTACCGGAACCACGGTGCAGGCCCGCTATCCCGCGACCCGTATGGGCGTGGAAGATACCATCCGCGAGGCGTTCAACGAAGCCAAGGCGTATAAGGCGGAGTGGGACGATTACAACGGGAAGGTGGCGCGCGGCGAGCACCCGATCCCTCCGCGTAAGGACCTCAAACTCGAGCCGCTCAAGGAAGTGCTCGAAGGCAAGCGCTTCGTACATGCGCATTGTTACCGCGCCGACGAGATTCTGATGCTGCTGCGCGTGGCGGACGACTACGGCTTTAAGATCCGCACCTTGCAGCACGTTCTGGAGGGCTACAAGGTAGCCAAGGAGATTGCGGCTCACGGCGCCGGTGCTTCCACGTTCAGCGATTGGTGGTCTTACAAAGTGGAAGCGTTCGACGCCATTCCTTACAACGCAGCCATCATGACGAAGAAAGGCGTGATCGTCAGTTTGAACAGCGACGATGCGGAGTTGATGCGGCACCTGAACAGCGAAGCCGGCAAGGCGATGAAGTACGGCGGAATGAGTGAGACCGAGGCGCTGGCCATGGTCACGCTGAATCCGGCCAAGCAGTTGGGCATCGACAATCGCGTGGGTTCGATCGAGGTAGGTAAAGACGCCGACCTGGTGATTTACGATAAGTTCCCGCTGTCGGACTATGCCAAGGTGCAGAAGGTGCTGATCGATGGCACGGTTTACTTCGATCGCGATAAGGATGTGAGCGGGCGCGCGAGCAAGCAAGCCGAGAAGCAGAAGCTGCTGGACAAGGAAAAGCAAAACCAACAGCGGCAGCCGCCGGGCCGCGGTGGGCGCGGCGGTCAAGGGGGGCAGGCACAATGAAACGATTGGGAATCCTGTTTGGTTGTGCGGCGGCTTTCGCAGCTTCGAGCGAAACCATACTCATCCATAACGCCGATGTTTACCCCGTGACGGGAGCGTCGATGAAGGGTGTTTCGGTCCTGATCCAGGACGGTAAGATCGCCGACATCGGTGCCAGGATCGCTCCGGCGAAGGGAGTCCGGGTGGTGGAAGGGAAAGGGCTGCGCGTGTACCCGGGCATGTTGGATTCCGGGACGGAGCTGGGGCTTTCGGAGATCAGCGCGGTACGCGAATCGGTGGACACGGGCGAACTGGGCGAGTTCATGCCGCAACTCCGCGCACTGGTCGCGGTGAATCCGGAGAGCGAGCACTTTCCCGTCGTGCGCGTGAATGGCATCACCAGCGTCATGACGTTCCCATCGTCAGGCGGCGGTGGTGGCGGCGGCCGGTTCGGCGGCGGTGAGCGGCAAATGATCTCGGGCCAGGCGGCCTTGATCCATACCGACGGCTGGTCTTGGGAAGAAATGGAGATCAACCGTTCCGCGGCGATGCACCTGATCTTCCCCAGCATCGCGGGACGCGGTGGCCGTGGGGGCGGGGGACCCACCCCGGACAGCAGCGTGCTGGAACTGTTGAACGTGGCCGGCGCCGGCGGCTACACCGCGGCGCGGCGGACATACGAGCAGCAAATCGCCAGGCTCAACGAGTTCTTCGACGGCGCCCGCAGGTACCAGAAGGCCAGGGCTGCCAATGCTCCGGGGTTCCAGCGGGACCTGAAGCTGGAAGCCATGATGCCGGTGCTGGAACGCAAAGTGCCGGTGGCCATATCGGCAGCCCGCAGCGGCACCATCCACGATGCCATCGCATTTGCCGAGAAGCAGAACATCAAGATCGTGATTCTGCAGCCTCGCGAACTGGGCAAGGCGGCCGAGGAGTTGAAGGCCAAAAACATTCCGGTGATTCTGGGGCGTGTCCTGGCCCTCCCGGAGACCGAGGATAGCGCCTACGACGAGTCGTTCACGCTGCCTGCCGAGGCTTACAAAGCGGGCGTGAAGTTCGCTTTCGGCACGTTCAACAACGAGTTCGTCCGCAACCTGCCCTACCAGGCCGCGACGGCGGTGGCCTTCGGGTTGCCGTATGACGAGGCGTTGAAGGCGGTCACCATCACGCCGGCCGAGATCTGGGGCGTCAGCGAGAAGGTCGGCTCGGTTGAAAAAGGCAAGGTGGCGGACCTGATGGTCACGGACGGCGATCCATTGGAAATCCAGACACAGGTCAAACACCTCTACATCAACGGTAAGGAAGTAGCTCTGACGAACAAGCAGACGCGGCTGAACGACAAGTACATGAGCCGCCAGTAGGGTGGTCTTGTGGCGCAAACACTCGTGTTCGGGGCACCCTCTGGGTCGGTCGACACTCGTGTTGACGCTTGGCGGGATGTAGAGCGCGCTTCGGGTCTCGGCGACGTGTCACACTATCTTCGGTTTGATCACTTCTACTCCAATCGCTTTCAGCCGCGCCGTCAAACGCGCCAGCATCTCCTCGTCGGCATAGGTACCGACGATGGCACCGCCCGAACCGGCGAAGTTCGACGTGGCTCCGGCCTGCCGGGCGGTGTGGACCATCTCGAGGTTTCCCTTATCGATATGGTAGATGCGAGCCCTCAAATCGAAGTTGGCATTGATCAACTCGTCCAACCGGCGGTAGTCGCGGCCGAGCAGGCATTCCCGGCCCTGCTCGGCGTAACTGGCCCAAGTGTGCATGGCCTCCACTACATCGGGATCGCCGCGGCGCCAGCGGTCCCGCAGGGTGCTGTGGAAGACTTCGGTGCCTTCGCTGAGTGAGGTACGGCAGGCAACATATACACTCGGAAGAAGCGCCGGATCCATACACTCATATTCGCCATAGCCTCGCTTCTCCATGAGGTCACGCGAAAAATCCATATATACCAATCCCTGGTAGGCCTGAATGACACGGTCCTGAAGGCCGGCAGGAACGTTGAGCTCGCGGGTCTCGGTCTCCAGAACCAGGTTCGCCTGAATCGGAAGCGGTATGTTGAGCCTATAGTACTGGCACAAGGCGCGCAGCGACGCCGTAATGATGGCGCTTGAGCCTCCCAGGCCCAGACGCTGCGGAATGTTGGACTCATACTCCAGGGTGAAGTTGCGGTTCTCCAATTCGATGCCCTGCTGCCGGCAGTAGTCCATGAACCGGACGAGCAGAGCCTGGATAATGCGGATGCCACCGTAGTAACCGCGCCACCGCGTGATGAGGTAGAGGTCATCCAGGTTCTCAAAGACCGGGAGGTCCGCTTTTGAAGGTTTGATTTCGAGCCGTCCGCTGGGATACAACAGGACCCGCGCACGGAAATTGGACATGGCAAACGAAATCGTCTTGCCGAAGTAGCCGTCGCTCGGGTTCCCCAAGAGGCCGGCACGCGCATAACCGTAGGTTTCGATCATTTCCTGGTTCGATCCGCCGAGTCAATCACGATAGTCACGGGGCCGTGGTTGACAATGTGAACTTCCATCATCGCCTGAAAGACACCCGTCTCGACGGGAACGGGTCCACGCTTCGCCGATTCTACAAAGTAATTGTAGAGCGTTTGTGCCTGCTCGGGAGGCGCTGCCTGGTCGAATCCGGGCCGGCGTCCCTTGCGGCAGTCGGCATATAGTGTGAACTGCGAAACGATCAGCAGCGCGCCACCTGCTTCCTGCACATGGCGATTCATTTTCCCTGCGTCATCCGGGAAGATTCGAAGTCCGAGGAGCTTATCCAGGAGATAGTCTGCCTCCGCGGTCGTATCGGACTTTGCTACTCCCAGGAACACGACCAATCCCGTACGTATGGCCCCCACGGTACTATCCTGTACACTTACGAAGGCGCTTGTCACCCGTTGTAGGACGATCCGCATAGTTTCAAGTTAATCGATTCTATTGACCTTGACACTCCTATGTTATATTGTGTGCGAAGGTGGACCTATGACAAGAGGCAGAAACGTCGAGGACCCGAGCATTTTACAAATGGCGCTAGTCGGTTATGAGATCGAACGTCAGAAGATTGACGACAAGATCCGTGAGCTTCGGTCGCAACTCAAAGGGAAGCGGATCAACTCGCCTGCCGGCGCCGGTCTTGAGACGAACCACTCACCTGTCAAGCGCGTCCTGAGCGCCGCCGCTCGCCGCCGCATCGCCGCTGCACAACGGAAGCGTTGGGCCGAGCATCGCAGGCTCAAGAAACTGGCCGCCAAGGCTCACTAAAGACGCTGCTCGGCGTCCCGACTTACTCAGCGCCGCTGGAATGCCCACCTAACCGGATAACTGTATCTGGAATCCCCGCCTTCGGCTCCGATTGACGGTTCTCACCGAAGATGCCGACAGGGTTCGCAGTGCCAGGCGGCGTCTTTGCGCGGGCCGCCCTCCGGGCGGGACAGCGTTGCTGGTCATCATATCCCTGGGTGGGGAATGCTCCAGTCGGCACGCCATCAAACCTGGTGGTGCTACTATGTGTACGCATGGGAGAGCTTAGCCGGATTGGCGTCGCTATCGATACGGACCTGCTGGAGAAGTTCGACCAACTGATCGAACAGCGCGGGTATACGAACCGGTCGGAGGCGTTCCGCGACCTGATCCGAGACGAACTGGTGGAGAAGAACTGGGAGTCGCCGGATAGCCAGGTGGTGGGGACCGTAACCTTGGTCTACGATCATCACGTTCGGATGCTGAGCGAGAAGTTGACGGACATCCAGCACGATTTCCATCACTCGATTCTTTCGACCCTGCACGTGCATCTGGACCATGACCATTGCCTGGAAGTTCTGGTTGTCCGGGGTAAGTCACGGGAGGTGCGGAAGGTGGCGGACGTTTTAACCAGTACAAAGGGTGTCAAACACGGGCGGCTGACCATTACGACTTCCGGGGTGGAACTGAAGTGATTGTGGGCACGGGCGTCGATCTGGCGGAGGTTCCGCGCATTCGCGCATCGATCGAACGATTCGGCGACAGGTTCGTCAATCGCATCTTCACTCCCGCCGAAATCGCCTATGTGGAGCGGAAGGCCAACCGATACGAGCGCTACGCCGCGCGATTCGCGGCCAAGGAAGCGGGCATGAAGGCGATCGGCACCGGCTGGAAGCGCGGGGTGACCTGGCAGGATTTCGAGGTAGCTAACCTGCCGACGGGAAAGCCCACGCTGAAGCTACACGGGGTAGCGGCCGCCACCGCGGTCAAACTGGGTGTACGCAACATTTCCCTATCGCTTACGCACACCGCGCAACTGGGAATGGCCCACGTGATCCTGGAGGATTAGTCAGGCCGCGTTTCTCACTCCTGGACAAGCGCCGGGGGCGTTGCCGCCACAGACAGGCCAAACGGCCTGTCCCACTTTTGTGCTCACCACACGTGGCAGACTGGTGGGACAAGCCGTTCGGCCTGTCTTGCGCAGGCACTGAGTGCCAGCGACACCCCTACTGGAGGTTCGCCGACATCGGCCCCGAGCTACCGACCGAGTTCACCAGGGTCACGGTCACCGAAACAATCTGGGTGCTGCCCGTAACGGTAAAGGGCTGGGTCAGCGTGAACTGGCTGCCGAACGCCGCCGAAGCAGCACTCTGGAACCACCCGGCGAACAAGGTACCCACCGGAATCGTGACCTGGCTGGTTTGCAGGTTGCCGCCGGCGGCGGCCGTGAACTGGAAGACCGCCTGCGTGAGCTCGCGAGTGCTCGAGAAGCCCGTAACTGCCACGGTAAACCCGGTGCTATTGCGCGTGGCCGTGACCGGTGGAACAATCACGGGAGCCGACGGGATGATCCGAAGCGTTTGGGTGGGGGGCGGAGTCGGCGTGATGTCCTGGCCCGCGGCTGTCAGTCGCGTGGTAATCGTAATGGTGCCGGCTACGGTTCCGACCTGCACCCCCACATCGTTGGCCCCTACGGTCGATCCGGCTGGAATCACGATCGTAGCGGACCGGCCGCCGGTTTGAAACATCACCTTCTGATCGTCCGGTCCGGAATCTGCGACGAACGTGAGAGTGAGTGTCACCGTCACATCCACCGGATACACGCTGGGCAAACTGACCCCTACTCGTGGCTGAGTGTTGGGGTTGGAACTCGGCGGAAGTCCCGTCAGGTTGACGCCCGGTGAAGGCGGCAGAACGACGGTCAATTGAAACGACTTGCTGGTAGACGTACCGGCGCTATCCTTTACCGTCGCGGTAAAGGTGGTGGTACCAGGCGCGGCGGGGGTTCCGGAAAGCGTGCCGTCCGCAGCCACGCTCAAATTCGCCGGCAGACCCGTTGCCGACCACGTGAGCGGGGGCACGCCGCCGGTGGCCGCGAGTTTTAGTGAGACCGCGGTGCCGACCGTGGCATTGGGAATCGATGCGGTCGTGATCACCAGGGGCGGAGGCGCGATCGTCACGGAAAATGTCTTGCTTGCGGTTACGCCCTTGGAGTCGGTAACCGTGGCGCCTACCGAGAAGGTACCCATCGCCAACGGCGTTCCGCTCAGCGTTCCGTCGGCAGCCCCGCTGACTCCACCGGGCAATCCGGTGAACGTCCAGGTGTAGGGCGGCACACCGCCGGTTGCGGCCGTGCTCGCCTGGTACGTGACCCCGACCGTGCCGTTGGGCAGCGCCGCCGTCGAAATCACCAATGGGGCGGGAATAATGACCAGGGAGAAATTTCGGGTCGCCGTCTTCTTGGCGGAATCCGTCACAGTGACCGAAACCGTAAACGTGCCATCCGACGCCGGAGTGCCGCTCACCACGCCACTCGAGGACACGCTCAAGTCCCCGGGAAGTCCGCCTGCCGACCAGGTATAGGGCGGCGTACCGCCAGTAGCGGTCAATTGCGCCGAGTACCCCACTCCGACTTGCCCGCTGGGCAGGGAAGCCGTGGCGATGGTGAGCGGGGGCACCGTGACGTTGATGGTGAATGACCTGGTTGCGGTGGCTCCGACCGTGTCAGTGACGGTGACCGAGAAGGTGAACGAGCCGGCCGCGGTCAGCGTCCCCGAGAGTGTGCCATCGTTCTTGAAACTGGTCCCTGGAGGAAGCGAACCGCTGGCGCTGAAGAGATAGCCTGGAGCCCCGCCGGTGGCTCCGAATTTGACGGAAATCGTCGCTCCCACCACGCCGTCGCTCACGGTGCCGGTGAGCGCCAGGGGCGCGGGCTTGATTTCGAGCGAGAAGTCTTTCGTCGCGGTTCCGCCGGTGGAGTCCGTCACTTTGACGGTGAACCGGGATGTCCCGGCAGTCGTGGGGGTTCCCGTCAGGAACCCGTCCGCCGAGAGCGTGATGCCGTCAGGCAGACTGCCGCCTGCCAGCGAAAACACGTACGGCGGAGTGCCGTTGCTGGCTCCCAGCGCCGCGACGTAGGCTACCCCCACAGTGCCCGCCGGCAGCT
>JAIQFL010000430.1 GCA_020073365.1 Terriglobia bacterium
GGGGCCAGTTCATGGCCATGCTGTTTTGCCAGTTGGGACGCGCACATTCCTTGCGCGAGATTTGTGGCGGTCTGGCGTGTTGCGAAGGGCAGTTGAAGCATTTGGGAGTGCCGCTGGCGCCCAAGAGGTCCACCCTGGCCTACGCCAATTCAGAACCGGCCCTGGGAGTTGCACCAGACGGTGTTCGAAGGAATTGGTGAGCAGCCAGGGCGGGAAGGTTCTAAGCGGCCCGAAATCGACGGCGCAGTACTCCCTTACGGCATCACCCTGCCGGAAAACTACGATCCCGCGAAACCAACCCGTCTCTATGTCTGGCTGCACGGGCGCCAGAACAACACGACCGAAGCCGAGTTCATCTATGGTTTTCTCCAGCCTAGGCCGCCCGGCAATGCGCCCGTAGCCGATCATGGACAGATCCAGCTCGATTGCTTTGGGCGCATTAATGGCGCCGGCTGGCACTGGGCCGGCGAAATGGACGTATTCGAGTCGATCGCCGCCGTGAAGAAGCGCTTCAACATCGACGGCAAGCGCGTGATCCTTCGCGGTTTCTCGCAAGGTGGCGAAGGCGCATGGCACATCTCGCTTCATCATCCGGACAGTTTCGCCGCTGCTGAAATCGGCGCCGGCACTGTTTCGCGCCGCGCACAGCAACCCGGCCTGGCGCATTATCAGCTCGCCACACTGCGGATTTGGGAGAACATCTCCGAGTGGGCGCTCAACATTTACAATCTGCCACTCGCCGGACACGATGGCGAGAACGATCCCGGCCAACTCGAATCCTCGCTCCGCGCCCGCGCACAATTGGAGAAGGAGGGCTTCCCGTCCGAAGGCGACCCGGACTACCTTCGCTCCAAAGGGGCACCCGGCCTCTGGATGGTTTCGAAGAACACAGGCCATGGCACCAGCCCACTGGTTCGCCAGCGTCTCGACCTTTTCCTCAAAGAGTGGGGTGACAAAGGCCAGTCGTCCCCGGACCACATCCGTTTCGTCACTTATACCACCCGCTACAATCCGATTATTGGATTTCGGTGGACGGATTAGAAAAGCACTACGACCGCGCCGACGTGGACGCGCAGCGCTCCGGCGACGGTGCCGTCTACGACATCAAAACCAAGAACCTGACCCGACTGGTTGTGCGCGAAACCGAGCAAGCCAAAGAGATCAAAATCGACGGCCAGGATCTCAAGGTGAAGTCCGGTCCCGAGATCACACTCGCCCGTAACGGCTCCACATGGAAGGTGGACAAGAACGGCAGGGCGTCCGGCCGCCACAAGGCGCATGCGCTGCAAGGCCCGATCGATGACACTTTTCTCGACCCGTTCCTGTTGGTCCGCCCCACCGGCACACCCTGGAACGACGAAGTCAATCAGCAGGCGCTTCGCTCACTCGCCCGTTTCGACCGCATGTGGGCCAGATTCTTCCGCGGCCATCCTTACGTCAAGGACGACAAGGACGTGACCGAAGCCGACCTCGCCAAATACCACATCGTCCTTTTCGGCGATCCTGGCAGCAACAAATGGATCGCGAGTTGAACGGGAAGTTGCCGATAAAGTGGACCAAGGATACGGTTGCGATCGGTGCACAAAGTTTCCCCGCCAGTGAAAGCTTCCCCGCCTTGATCTACCCGAATCCCCTCAACCCGGCAAAATACGTTGTTCCGAATACCGGATTGACCATCGAGGATCGCGGCTACAACGGCGATTACGGCACGCCACTATGGGGCGACTATGCGCTCGTCAAGGCAAAGGTGGGCTCAGAAGTTCCAGAATTGCTTAGCGCCGGCCTATTTGACGAAAACTGGAAATTGCAGAAGTAATTGTGGGGGAGGGGTGAGGGCCTGCACGCAAGCTTGCGAACGAGCAGGGTGGATCATTGCTAACGTCCTCACGGTCTGCCACTGCATGTTTGCCGTCGTCCGCGCCCGCACGGGCGAATTCGTTCTTCAATTCAATGCCGGAAGCAGCGCAACGCCTCTTGCGTACCACGTTCGTAGGACTCAATCAGGTTGTCCCAGAGGGCGTTGGCTTGGTTATCGATTTGCTGTCGCGCCGGGTCGGCGTCGAACTAGGCCATGGTCTGGCGAATTCCCTGCGTGAATGGTACGGTCGCGCAGTAGCCCGGAACGAAGCGTTTGATCTTGGTATTATCGAAAACCACGCTGACGGCTTTGTCTCCCAGGAGGCCGCCGCGCGTCTCGGGGATGCACGCGGCGATGAAGTCGCTCGGTATATGCACCAGTTGCGTCACGACGCCGGCTGCCTCGGCAGTCAGCTGATACCACTGGTCCCAGCACATCACCTCGTCGCTGGTGATATGGAAAGCGTGACCGATGGTCTGCTCACGCGCCAGCAGTCCTACCAGCCCTTTGGCGAAATCGATTTATGGGTGATGACCCAAAGCGACGAGCCATCTCCGGGAACAATCACCTTCCTTCCGCGACGCATGCGATCCACTACGGTGTAGGACTTGGCCCAACTGTTGATCGCCAGGGCGATTTGCGTGTCCCCGTAGGTCAGCGACGGGCGCACGATTCTGATTGGGAAGCCCTCTTCGCGGTACGCGCGCAGCAGTCGCTCTTCACACGCGGTTTTCTGCTGCGAATAGGCCCAGTATGGGTTGGCGAGCGGTGTGGACTCGGTAATCAGATAGTGCGTCGGGGGCTTCTGGTATACGCTTGCGGAACTGATGAAGATGTAGTGACGCGTCCGGCCGCGGAACAGCGCGATGTCGCGCTCTGCGTGCGGGGGTTCAGAGGCGACCCAATCGACTACGGCGTCGAAGGAGGTGCCGGCGAGTGCGTGGGATACGGCGGCTGCGTCTTCGATGTCCAAGGATAGGGTCTTCACGCCGGCTGGCGGACGGTCTGAGTGACGGCCGCGATTCAGGAGCGTAACGTCGATGCCGCGGTTAATCGCCAGGTGGGTGCAAGCGGTGCTGATGTTGCCGGTTCCGCCGGTGAAGAGAACTTTCATGGGCAAGTTGTGGCAGAAACTGGACAGGTAGAGCGCCGGTCACAGTCTCTGAGGAGGTGTGTGTCGGACGTCACCTTCTTAGGTCCCCAGATTTCCGGCCTGATGGCGGGACGCCCCTAAGGGAGAGATAAGTTGGAACGTCAGGGGACCCGTCCGCCTTACCTCTGCCCCAGCCGATTGAACACATGCTCAATATTCGTATTCACCGCAGCCTGCATGGCAGACTCATCGCGGCCGCCGCGGACCACATCGCCGTAACCATCGGCCTGAAGGGCTTTGATCGAAGCCACCGGCATGCTCTTCTGGATCTCGCTCAGCGACTGCCCGGCCTTCTTCCCCGCCTCCACCCTCGTGGCCAGGTCTTCAATGTAGTTGCGCTGGCTCGTCATGCGTTGCCGCCCATGCTGCACTGCCCCATGTCCCCCGGCCACGTGATCGAAGGCGAGCTTCGCCACCGAATCGATGGTCTTTGGCCATTCCCTGGGGAAGCTGTCGCCCAGAAACGGCAACGTGCCCAAAATCATGTCACCGGTTGCCACCACGCGCTTCTGCGGGCAAAACACCACCACATCCCCGGCGGTGTGGGCGCGCCCGTGAAACTCCACGTGCAGGTCGTGCGCCTTGTCCTTGATCACATACGTCTTGCCGAACGTGACGGTCGGCAGCATGGGAGCGAAGTCTTGCATCTCGCGCTGGAAAGTCTCCAATTGGCGGATCCTGTCGGCGATCTGCGCCTTCTGCTCCGGTGAACCGGTCGCGCTCAACTGCTGCCGCGCCGCTTCCAGCAACACCGGGATATGCGGCTGGCCAGCGAACGGATGGCCGTGCGGATCGAGCGATTCCCGCAACCGGGTCTGCGAGAACTGCGCCTGCAGTTTCTTGGTGGTGTCGCTGGCAATGATCTTGAGGTCTTTGCCGAATGCGTCGCGATAGCCCGCATTGCCCTGCGAATGATCCCAGTGGAAATGCGTATCCACCAAGTACCGCACCGGCTTCGTCGTGACCTGTTGCTTGATTTGCGCGATCAGCCCCGCCGCCGCCGAAGGCTTCGAATGGGCATCCACCACCAACACATCGGCTGAGTTTATAAAGATGGCGGCATTGCAATTTCCCACCGCCTGCGGACGCGCGAAAGCGAAGTAGACTCCCTCGGTCACGCTTTGAATCTCAAACAGATCGGTCGGGGCGCTGGGGACCATGGCTTGCGCCCACGCAGCGCGGCGCCACGCCAGGTCGAGAATCGAACCTCCCGCCAAAGAACCCATTGCCATCCGATGGAAAAAGCTCCGGCGCGAAAGAGCGTGTTGGCACATCCGAAAGTCCTCCTCGCGGATCAGGATATAGTATACGACCCAGCGGGAACTCTAACGAATCGACAGCGGCGCCGTCTGCCCCATCCGTCAGATATCTACCCACGCCTTGGGAACCACTATTTCCACTGAACCCAAGCGGCACAAGTTTTTGGCGTCACGGTAACTTCTCAAGCCACACTCAGGGCGGGGCGGAGAGCGGCGCCCAACAGTTCCGCCTGTGTGCCCCAGAGGTTATCGGTTCTCCATTGACGAAGAACGTCGGCACACCGGTCACGCCTCGCGCCCGAGCCTCGCCCTCTTCGACGGTCAACTCCTCGGTGCCGATCCCGAGGGCGAACAATTCCTCAAGCCGGCGCGTATCCAGACTCCTCTCAGCTCCGATCCTCTTTAACACCTCAGTATCTCCGACATCTTCACCGCCGATGAAGTAGGCTCGAAACAGGTTCTCGGCGACCGCGTTCTGCATGTTCCGCAGGTTTGGTTCGCTTTGAGCTTGTTCTCGACCAGCAAACCAAATCAGCCGGTGGGCCTCCAACGTGTTCGGTGTCCTCTTGATCCGGTCGAAGCGGAATTCGAGCCCTTCCTCAGCACCGGCCGCGGCCACATGAGCTTCGAGCTGCTGCGAGTAGTTGAGTGACTGCACAGCCGAGTGGGCGACGGACCGACACGCAAAATGTCGAACCGGACCGGAACCTCTCCACCCAGGACGCGTCACGCCCGAGCGGCTGATTTGGGGCCTTATCATACAGGTAGGGAGAGCTGCGCCGCGCTCATCCAGAGGAGTCGCCTTGTCTTAAGAAAGCTCAGCAACTATCTGCGTTCGCATTCGGTGTGGCATTTCTGGTTGTCGTAGTGACGCTGGCGATTGCCTTTCCAACTCCCACGACCTTCCAGTACACCACTTTCCGAATCGTCCTCTCGCTGGCCGCTGCAGGGTGGCCGGGATGGTCCCAGGCTTCCTCTCCATTATCGTTTCGCGGTGGATTCGCGCGAGTGGCGCACTCGCTGTCTTTGTGATCGTGTATTTTTCACTAGTGTCCGGTAAAGTGCTTTGCGAAGATTGATGAGCTCCTTGGTGTCAGTGGCTTGCGGCGACTTTTGGCTTGCCGCGATTTGGACGGCGACAGGCTTCCCCAAGCCGGTTTGAGGGTGGCCCACAATGGTTCATGAACCACACTGCAGTGGGTGATGAAGGAGGCTTCGCTCCCGATTTGAAATCGAACGATGAAGCTGTCGATCTCATCCTGGAAGCAATCACGAAAGCCGGCTACAAGCCGTCCACCGACATCTCGATCTGCCTCGACCCGGCCGCCAGTGAAATGTGGGACGACGGAAAGTACGTGCTCTTCAAATCCAGCAAAAAGGCGATCACCTCTGACGAGCTGATCAAGATCTGGGAGGCGTGGGCAAAGCAGTATCCGATCGTGCTCCTCGAAGATGGCATGGGAGAAAACGATTGGGACGGCTGGCGGAATCTGACGACCGCTCTCGGCGCAAAGATCGAACTGGTGGGCGACGACATCTTCTGCACGAATCCGCAGATCCTTCAACAAGGAATCGACAAAGGGATCGGCAATGCGGTCCTCATCAAGTTGAATCAGATCGGTACGGTGACGGAAACGCTGGACACGATGGAACTGGCGGCGCGGAACGGCTACCGGTGCTTTGTCTCCCACAGATCTGGGGAGACCGAAGATACCTTCATCGCGGACCTGACGGTTGCAACCGGCGCCGGCCACATCAAGACCGGTAGCTTCAATCCCGGATCGGGCGCCAGCCGCCGGTCGATGATGAAGTGATCGTCCTGAGTGAAGAACTCGGACTGCAGGATGTGCAGCCGGTCAAACTTACTGAACAGGTATGCCGCTGCGTCGGATGCCGGTCCAAGAGCATCTTCGGGACGGAGCGTCTGCCACCTGGCAAATGAACGGTGAGCCTCTTCGAATTGGAGGTTATACATCTGCCGGTACCCGCCAGGGCGTGGAGGACGTTCACATCAACATCATTTGTCTGGGTGGCCGCACGGTTGGGCCCGCCGTGGCCTGGGACTTGATAGGGACATTCCTGGCGGCCGAGTTCAGCCAGGCTGAACGACACCTGCGCCGCCTCGGCAAGGTGACTACCCGGGAGATGCAAGGAGACAACCATGAGTGCTCCATTCATAACTGAACTGGCAACCGACACTGAGATTGCTCAACTCTCGATCAATACCATCCGCACTCTGTCGATTGATGCCGTGGAGCAGGCCAAATCCGGACATCCCGGCACTCCCATGGCGCTCGCGCCGCTCGTCTACACGCTTTCGAATCGTGTGATGCAGTTCGATCCTCAGGACCCCATCTGGCCCAATGGCGACCGCTTCGTGCTCTCCAACGGCCACGCATCCATGCTGCTCTGGTCCATTTTGCATCTCACTGGTACGCGTGCCGTGAACAGGGAATACGAGAGGCTCGGACAGCCGGCGGTGACGCTCGATGACATCCGCCACTTCCGCCAACTCGACAGCCGAGCGCCCGGGCATCCCGAGTACGGCTGGGTCTCCGGCGTGGAGACTACTACGGGCCCGCTCGGGCAGGGAGTAGCCACGAGCGTGGGAATGGCCACTGCCGAAAAGTGGCTCGCCAATCGCTACAACCGGCCAGGCTTCGAGATCTTCGATCACAAGATCTACGCCGTCTGCGGCGATGGCTGCCTGATGGAGGGTATTTCCTCGGAGGCTGCCTCGTTGGCCGGGCACCTGGGTCTCGACAATCTCTGCTGGATCTTCGACAACAACCACATCACCATCGAGGGGGATACCGAGCTCACGTTCACGGAGGACGTCGCGGCGCGTTTCCTGGCTTATGGGTGGAACGTCCTGCGTGTGGGCGACGCCAACGACATCCATCGCATCGAGCATGCGCTCCAACTCTTCAGGCGGACGAAGGACCGGCCCACGTTTATCGTTCTCGACAGCCACATCGGCTACGGCTCGCCGAACAAGCAGGGCACCGCTGCCGCACATGGGGAGCCGCTCGGCGAGGAGGAGATCCGCTTGACCAAGCGGTACTACGGATGGCCGGAAGACGCGAAGTTCCTGGTCCCGGGGAATGTGTTACGAACACTTCGCGGAGGGAGTGGGCGCGCGTGGCGCGAAAGCCAGGAACGAATGGACGGAACTTTTCGCTCGGTATCGTGCCAAGTACCCCGATCTCGCCATCGAGATCGACCGCATCGATCGGCGGGAACTCCCCTCCGGGTGGGACCGCAACCTGCCCGTTTTCCCCGCCGACGCGAAGGGTATCGCCGGACGCGAAGCTTCCGGCAAAGTGCTGAACGTGCTCGCGCAGAACATCCCCTGGCTTCTCGGCGGCTCCGCGGATCTGGGGCCGTCGAACAAGACCATCCTGGCCGGCGCCGGAGATTTCCAGGCCAACCGCCCCGGCGGCCGGAATCTACACTACGGAATCCGCGAGCACGCCATGGCCGCCATTGTGAATGGGCTTTCGCTGTCCAAGCTGCGGGCATACGGAGCGAGCTTCTTCGTCTTCTGCGATTATGCCCTTCCGGCAAATGGTGGTCGGTAACAACGAGGTCGATAGCTGCGTTGTTCGCGCAGTGGACGGCGGAAAACGATCGGGTCCCGGTGTCGGCGGTTACGATGAGGCGTGCTCCATCCTCCTTAGCCGCCTCAACATGCCTGTCGCGCATTCCATATCCATCGAGAATCCGGTGCGGTATGCGCCATGTGACAATCCCACCGGCTAGGCGGATCGCATTCGACAGGATCGCGGTCGCAGTGACTCCGTCCACGTCATAGTCACCAATGACCATGACCCGCTCCCCATTGCGAATTGCGCGGATGATGCGACTGATCGCACCGTCGAAGTCGGGCAGTTGGGCCGGATCGAGAATGTCGTCCCAGCCTGGACTGAAAAAAGCTGGACGCCAGGGCCGGCGTGGTCCAACCCCGCGCAGTTAAGATCCTCGCCGTTATCGGATGAATTCGGAGTCGTTCCGCCAGATAGCGGCATTCCTCGGCATTCGCCGGTCGCAGTCGCCAATGGACTTCGCCGGCGCCCACCCCGATCACCGGAAAATGAGTTAGCTTCAACGAAACCTCAATCGACTTCTTTGGCGTCATGAAAAACCCGTTCTCCCGACGGGATAGTCGCGCCGGCACGCGCGACTAGAACAAGTCGGGATGCCGCCTGCGCGCCGCACACGCGCAGACCACGACCTTTGACGACCTCTATCCCGCTGTTGATAAAGCCTTCGCGCACGAGATCCGCAGTTCGTGCAGATCCGCGCAGATAGACCTCGCGGCGCTCACGCCAACGGGAAATCGGCATAACGAATCACCTTTCGGACAGCAGAGGGGGAGGGAATTGGCAGTGGGCTATAGAGGGGTCGTGGGATGTTTCTTGGACTTGTCCCCCATTTTGAGACAAACAGTTAAGAGTCAAAATTCATTAAATGGAGATTTTGGCTCATGAAATTTCGACGGAAGTTCTCACGGGATGTGAAACTGGCTGCGGTTCAGCAGCTCGAAGCAGGGTCGTCAGCCGCGGAGGTGGCTCGGGCCTTTGAAATCAACCCGAATGTGCTGCACCGCTGGCGGAA
>JAIQFL010000033.1 GCA_020073365.1 Terriglobia bacterium
GAGGTCGAGCGGTTCAACCGAGCCGAATCCGATGTGTTTCAGAGTCTGGTTCAGCCGGAGGAAACCGAGAGAATCCTCAACGGCGTCCGCGAGCGCCGCTTTCTCCAATGGGAGAACCAATACGCGAAGGCCGTCACAGCGTTCAACGGCAACGGCTTCCTGGTTTTCGTAGACGGCCGGCAGATCACCGACCTCGACGAGACCATCGAGCTGAGCGTGATCAGTAAGCTCGCGTTCTTGAAGCTGGTTCCCCTCATAGGCGGCTGACGAAGGCGGCTGAAATGACATCACAAACGGAGTTCGTCGCGGATATAATTGCCGGCGTCAGGCGTCAGATGTCGGGCAAGACTGACCTCTGGCCTTTTGAGCAGGACGAAATACTGAATTCGGTGCTGGAGCGATTGAAGGATGCCCCACCCGAAGCCGCCACGGAGTTCACACTGAGCGGTCTGCGCCTCGTGCGGCAGGAGCAAAGCTGGCCGACGTATATCCTTAATAAGGCGACTGGGAATGTGCTGCGGCGTAAACTCAATTTCACCGAAGACCAGGTTGTGGAGATGATCGAACTGGTCTCTGTGCCGCACCGGGAATTCCCATTCAAGGGCATCCTCAAAGCCGCGGAATCCTTGCCGATGTCGCCACGAATCGCGGATGCCCTGCGGGGCCTGCGACCCTGCATCACCGAATTTTTGGGCGGTGGAGAGGCGCGGGATCTCCACGCCCGTATCGATAACCTGTTGCATGGTCCGGCTCCGCAGACCTCTCTGGAAGTGCAGGGATCCTGGTCGCAGATTGTATTCCAGGAGATCTCGGCGTCGGCGCAGCGGAGCGCATGGGAGCGCATCTTCTTTCACACTGCCGAGCTCAAATCGAGCGAGGCCCCCAAAAAGTGGCGGGCCACGGCGCGGCAGTTAGTGGAAGAACTAGGCCGCGCGGTGTTCCTGGAAGCGGCGGGACGCTGGCTGGCGCTGGGCTCGAGCCCCCACCGTCCGGGCGTACAGATCAGCTCCGGCGAGGCCGAATACCAGACCGGCTTTCTCTGGTTTCTCGCCGGCGAGACCGACGATCGTCTGCCTGGCCTGCTGGCCAATTTTGGCGGAGCCGCGCTGAAGAAGATCCCCATGCTGGGGGCCGTTTCGCAAAAGGTGGGGAATGCTTGCGTGAACGTGCTGGCGGAACTGCCGGGTCTCGAACCCGTCTCCCAACTCAGCCGCCTGGCCCAGCACGTCAAATACGACACCGCACAACGCCTGATTGAGAAGGCATTGACCCGCGCCGCGGAGAGAGCGGGCGTCAGCCGGAACCAGATCGAGGAGATGAGCGTGCCCGATTGCGGGCTGGGACCGGATGGCACGCGCAGCGAACGCTTCGGCGACTACTCCGTGCGCGTCTCCATCGAAGAAACCACGTCAGCGGCGGTGACTTGGACTGATAAGCAGGGTAAGGCCCTGAAAAGCGTACCCGCTGCCGTCAAGGAGCATCACGCCGGGGAATGGAAGGACCTGCAACACACCGTCAAGGACATGGAGAAAATGCTTTCCGCGCACCGGACCCGCATCGAGCGTCTTCTGCTGTCCCAGCGCGCCATCTCCATCGAAGCCCTGCGAACCTGTTATCTGGACCACGCGCTGCTGGACGGCATGTCCCGACGCCTCATCTGGCAATTTGAGTCCGGACTCGGCGTCTGGCACCAGGGCCGAATCGTCGACGACACGGAACGGGAAATCGATCTGACCACTCAGAAGACCGCACGGCTATGGCATCCGGTTTTATCCGATGCACAAACCATCCTGCATTGGCGTTGCTGGCTGGAAGACCACGACGTCCGCCAGCCCTTCAAACAAGCGCACCGAGAGGTATACCTGATCACGGATGCCGAGCGCCAGACCGGCACACACTCGAACCGATTCGCCGCGCACATTTTGCGCCAGCACCAGTTTGCCGCCCTTTCGGAACAGCGTGGCTGGACATTTCGATTGATGGGCCAATGGGACTCCCACAACAATCCCACGCTCGAGTTGCCACAGTTCGGCCTGCGAGTCCAATACGAGGTGACATTTCCCGAGAACGAAAATGAAGTCAGCGGCCACAGGGTCTATCTGTTGATCCGCACGGGCGCGTTGCGATTCCTGAACGAAAATCTTGAGTCGCAGCCACTCGAATCTGTTCCGCCCATCGTTTTCAGCGAGGTGATGCGCGAGGTCGATCTATTCACCGGAGTCGCCAGCATCGGCAGCGACCCGGCCTGGGGGCAACACCAGCCGGTTCCGTTTCGAGAGTACTGGAACGAGTTTTCCTTTGGCTAACTGACGGTGATGGCGCTAAACCGCAAAACTGTCCTCGATCGCCTGCTCCCCCGCCTCCCGATCAAGGACCGTTGCGAGCTCGATGACCGATATCTCGTGGTACGTGGCGGCCGGGCCACATACAAAATCCATCTTGGAAGCGGGAACGTTCTCATGGAGCCGGGCAGCCGGTATCTTTGCATCGTCGAAGGCTTCTCCACAAAGGCTACGCCACGCAGCCTCTCTCTCCCGTTCGAGGAAGACCACACACTCTCTCTGATCCTCAGCAAGGCGTTTCTGCTGGCGGACGACCTCAAGATTAAGGACCAGGCGATTCTGCGGCAGTTGCCGCCGGACGGAAAGGATCCGGAGGCAGGTTGACAAGGCGGGCTCTCGCAGAAGCAGGATTTTTGGCGCTTTCAGAGGTGGGGCAGGCGGTTCCGTCTGCCTCGCCCGCTTGCGGGCGATTCCCCCTCGCGTTCTCACGACCACCTACGCGCCCATACTAAACTCTGAAATGTCAGTGCGCGGCCAAATCGAAAAATTTCGAGTATGATGTACAGGATGCGTTTTCTGCAAACGTGCCGGTCAGGTTCAGGCCGTGCGACAGCCGCTTGTTCACCTTCAACTGCAACGAGTCGTACCAGGTCTTACCCAACGGCGGCGCGGTTACGGGGATGGTGCCGAACTGTGGGAACGGCCGCAGTGACTGCGCCACGGTCTGGTTCGTCGGGAAGCCGGCGTAAGGTAGAGTGATTCCGCGGCTGACCGCGGTTGGGGACGTGACCAGGGACGTCATTAGGGATTGATCGGCCGCTTTGGTGAGATCGATTCCATGCGCCGAAAGGATCGCCGGAGTGATCGCGTTCAGGTTGATCAAGCCGGGCGCCTGCCACCACACGCCACGGTTCCCCACGTAGGAAGCCTCGACCACCAGATCCCGAAAGATCTCCCGCTGGATGCCGACGCTCCACTGGCTCTGCCGTGCCGGCCTCCCCGCGTTGGGATCGAGGAGTCCGACTCCGGTCGGGAGACTCGGCGTCAGCGTGGTTCCCGCGGCGGGAAATATCCCGGTGGAAATGACGGGCCACATCGGTATGGTTTGCGCGGGTATGCCCGTCTGCAGGTACATCGAGCCGACGCCCTGACCGGTGGACTGCACCGTATTGGTTGCGGCGGTGCCTGCGTTCGCAATCCCCAAACTGGTGGTGCCCGTCTGGCTGTAAATCAGTCCCCATCCGCCGCGGACCACCGTCTTGGGCGTGATCTGGTAAGCGCCCCCCACGCGCGGGCCAAGAGCATAAGGATAGTTCTTCGCGAAGGAGCAGTTGCAGTGCCCCGTTCCATCCCCTTCAAACAGCCAGGCGCCCGGACGGCCCCCCAAGCTCGGGTTGGGCGTGGTGGGGGAGAAATCCATTTCGCGGCCGTACTGCTCTCTGAAATATGTGCCATAGTCCCAGCGCAGACCATAGTCCAGCGTCAGTTTGCGGGTCACCTTCCAGGAATCCTGGAGGAACAGACCCCACTGCGATTTCCCGTTGCGCACCTCCGAAGGCGCCGCAATGGAATACTGGTCGACCGCGCCCAGAAGGAAGCTGGCGTATGCGAAGCCCACAGTCCCGCCAGAGAGGCTCTGGCCGCCGGAAGTGGTCAATGCGGGAATGCCTGTTTCGTTGGCGCTGAAGCCGTAGGCGCCGTTGGTATTGGTGTACGGGATGTTGGGAACTCCCTCGAAGAAGACTTCGCCGCCCGCCTTATATGCGTGGCTGCCCTTGATCCAGGTAAGGCTGGCGTTTGCCGCGGGCTTCTCCCAATAACTGTGCCCCTGTCCAGCGTTGGGGCCCAGGTTGTTCAGGCCACCCGCCGCGGAACATACCACACTGCCTGGCGCGGCGCCTGCGGGACAGAATCCCGTGAAGATCGGCACGTTGCGGTTGATGGTGGCCCCCTTCAGGCCGAATGTCTGGGCCGCGTTGAAATTCAATATGGGAGCGTCGTCAAAGAAGTTGTTCTGCTGATAGCCCCCGCCGACGTGCAATAGCAAGGTTGGCGACAGGGCGTCGTCGAAGTTCACGCGCTCCACGTGGGAGTGAATGAACGTTCCCCGTGTTGCCGTAATGATGTCGGGAAAACCTTCGGATTGACCGTAGATGTTCGAGTACGGTGCATCGGTGTGGGTGAACGACCAGTAGCCGGAAAGCTTGGCCTTAGAGCTGATGTTGTGGTCGACCTTGACCGCGGGAATCGTGGTGTGCCGCGTCGCGGGATACGACGGAAGGTAGTTGTTCGTCAGTCCGGACAGATTCGGCTGCGGGATGTAGCTCTGGATCTTGAGCGCCAC
Source organism: Terriglobia bacterium (assembly GCA_020073365.1). Lineage (GTDB taxonomy): Bacteria > Acidobacteriota > Terriglobia > Bryobacterales > Bryobacteraceae > JAIQFL01. The sequence goes on from JAIQFL010000033.1 coordinate 4,627, forward strand.
CGGATCGAGGCGGAAGGCCGGAATCGTGTTGTTCGGGAACGGATCCGTAATCAAGGTGCCCTTGGCGGACTGCCGCACGGTAAGAGGATCGTAGACGGTCTTTTGGATGATCGGACGGCCGTCGTCGTCGGTCCCCAGCGAGTGAGTCCCGAGGGCCGTGATCGCCTGGCTGAAATCGCCCGCGCGATAGGCTGCGGTGGGAACCGTTACGGGAGTGTTGTTGATGTGGATGGTTTCCCGGTATTGCTCGAAGTTAAAGAAGAAGAAGGTGCGGTCATGACCGTTGTACACCTTCGGAATCCTCACCGGACCGCCCACGGTAAAGCCGTAATCGTTGCGGCGCGCGGGCGGGCGCACCAGGTTTCCACGGCCGTCGCTGGTGAACGGCGTGCCTGCGTTGAGCACTTCGTTCACGAAGTAGTCGTAGGCGCTTCCGTGGAGGCCGTTGGTACCCGACCGCATCGTGACGTTGAAGAAGCCTCCGCCCGAGGTTCCAAATTCCGGCGCAAAGTTGCTGGTCTGAACCGAGACCTCCTGAATCGCGTCGACGCTCGGCTGGACTTGTGCTGCGGCGTAGGGGAATCCCAGGTTGGTGGCGTCCATGCCCTCCACGTGATAGGCCTGCGTGTTGGTGGGCGCCCCGTTGATTTTTACCTGGGAGTTCGGCACGTAATAGATGCCGGGGACCAGGTTCAATACGTTGTTCGGATTGCGGACCCCCGAACTGCCGGCCGCGGCGCTTCCCACTCCCAACATGGGAAGCTGGTCCAGGGTCTGCACGGTTACGTTGTGGCTGATGTCGGCAGTCTCCGTCTTCAGCAAGGACGCGTCCGCCATAACTGTTACGGACTCCGACGCGTTGCCAATTTGCAGGCTGACGTCCAGCCGGACAGTTTGCGCTGTCTCCACCGTGATGCCCGATTGGACAAATCTCTTGAATCCGGGAACCATCACCGAAATCCGGTACGTGCCGACCGGTAGTTGAGCGAGCGTATAGTTGCCCGTGACCGTACTGATCGTCTGGTATTGAGCTCCGGTTTCCGCGTTGGTGATCTCAATCACGGCGTTGGCGACCACGGCATCGGCCTGGTCGGTGACGGTACCGGTAACGGTGCCACGGTCGCTCTGGGCAGACACGCCCCAGGCAAGCAAAAAAACACAGGTCGCAATCCACAATGATCGCATCAGACGTCTCCCCGGCAGTGAAATTCAAGCTACTTGGCCCCCAAAGAACCCCTTGCAGCCCGGATTCCCGACGGACCTCAGACAAGGTCGTCCGCAGAAAGCCGGGGCTTGAAACGTATCTCGGGTTGGAAGTATATCCGTCTTTTTCTGATATGTCAATGCTCAATTAGAGTTTGTGATTTTCGGTGTTTTTCTATCCTCTTTGCGCTCGGCCCCACGGATCGGTCCGTCGCAAACGGTGCGCCAAAACGCTCCTCGCTGGGCTTACTGGCCGCGCCGGGGTTTGATATTGCAGTCTGTTGACACCAACACCAGCGGCGATATACACTGGCCGCGCAGAAGCTGATGCCGATGAGACTTGCAACACTGGTTACGCTCTCCTTGTTGCCCACCATGGCCCAGGCGCAATTCGGCCGCAGCAGTTGGACCACGTTTGGCGGCGATCCGCAACGCACGGGATGGAACCGGACGGAGAACGAACTGAGCGCAGAGAACGTGACGAGCCTGAAGCTGGAGTGGAGCGTGAAGCTCGACAGCCAGCCCAAGGAGCTGACTGGCCCCACCGCGCCGCTGGTGCGGGCAACCATGGCCACGCCTCGAGGAGTCAAGGACCTCGTGGTGGTGGCGGGCGCCGCCGACAGAGTGTTCGTGGTCGATGGCGATACCGGGAAAATCTACTGGCAGAAAAAGTTGACCGTCGAAGGTACTCCGGAACGCGGAGAGACATGGCTGTGTCCCAACGCGCTGAACGCCACTCCGGCGATCGGTCCAGCCCCCCGGACCGGATCCGGTATCGGAGGATCCGGCATGGGAGGGCAGGCACTCTACGTGGTGGCCAGCGATGGGAAGCTGCATGTCTTCAACCTCGTCAGCGGCGAGGACCTTCTGCCACCGGTTCCGTTCGTTCCGCCGTTCGCCAAGGCATGGAGCCTGAACTTAGCGAGCAGCGTTCTCTACGCCACCACATCGCAGGGCTGCAACGGGGTGAAATCGGGCGTCTACGGCATCGATCTGAGCGACCCAAACCATAAGACCGCTTTCTTCCAGACGGGCACGACCGGGTCTGGAATCTGGGGCCGAGCCGGGGCCGCGATCGCGTCGGACGGAAAGATCATCGTCGAAACCGGCGACGGGCCGAACGATGCGGCGAAGGGCTTCCTCTCGGATTCGGTCATCGGCATTTCACCCAAGGATCTGAAGCTGGCCGACTATTTCACTCCGGCGAACCGGTCGTGGATTACCAAGAAGGATCTCGACATGGGGAGCATCGGCCCAACCGTCTTCCGCTATAAGAACTGGGAACTGGCGGCCGCCGCCGGCAAAGAAGGCGTGATCTTCCTGCTCGACACCAGGTCTCTCGGCGGCGCCGACCATAGAACGCCGCTCTACCGTAGTCCGCTCTATACCAATGAGGAGGTGAACTTCGCCACCAAGGGCTTCTGGGGAGCCTTTTCGACCTGGGAAGATCCCTCGGGAACCCGCTGGTTGTACGCCCCGGCCTGGGGGCCGCCGACCTCGAAAACGCAATTCCCAATTCAGTACGGCGAAACTGCCAATGGTAGCGTCATGGCCTTCAAAGTGGAACTGCGCGATGACAAGCCGGCGCTGACGCCCGCCTGGAACTCCGTTGACATGTCCGTGCCGACGCCAGTTGTGATCGCCAACGGCCTGGTGTTCGCGATGTCCGACGGCGACTATGCGCCGCAGTTTGGCGCCGGAGGAAACCTCCTCAACACGCAGCAGCGGAAGGCGACGACCGGCCACTCTGTCATCTACGCGCTCGATGCAGCCACCGGCAAAGCGCTGTTTTCGAGCGGTGACACCATCAAGGGATTCTCGCATTTCAGCGCCCCGGCGGTAGCGGGGGGCAGGGTCTATACTGTGACTCACGACGGCACGCTGTATGCATTTGGGTTGGGCATACCGCAGCCGTAGCGCGGTTTCGAATTCGACAGGGGCAGATGCGAGAATGGTTCGTTAGCCCCCGCGTCACGATCTTGCACGTTTGCGGGTTTCGGCTCGCGTTGCAATCGCAACAAGCGCCCGAAGGGCATCATTGACTGACTTCGAATCCGGAAAAGCCTCAACCAGTTCCGGGTCAAGGAGCACGACATTCGTTCCACGGCGGTATCTGTCTACATATTTGCCCCGCACGCCACCGGAAAAGTCGTACTCCGCTCTCATCTCGCGGGTACGGGGTTTAGAGGGAGGTTTCTTCATATTTGCGTCTTTCATGCTTCGTCGCGGGGCGAGCGCTGATCAGGCGGATCCGCTCTCCTCTAATAGTATGAACCACAACCAACAGGCTTTGCTTGCGGGACACTCCGATATTACGAAGCGCTCTTCGCCGATGGCGTTATCTGGGTCTGGGATCGTGATCGAAAGCGTGTCATCGAAGACCGTACTCGCCTCATCGGATCCGATGCCGTGTTTCCGCCGATTCGCCGAATCCTTTCGTCGGTCCCACTCAAAAGGGATTCCACACATCTCCCGTCGAGTTTAGCGAATCGAGAACCGCGCCGGAGGGTGCGCCGAACAGCGATGCGGGTCAAGAGAAATGAGCGGCTGCGGGAGTCCTTGACACGCGGGCATTGCGATGCTACCTTTGCAGCATGTTGCTGCAAAACCAACACACGCCACGCGCTGACGGCAGGTGGTCTCTACCAAGTAGTCGGGCGAGGCAGATGCTGCCTCTTGGCCTGTTGATGATGGGAGCCATCGGCGCAGTTTCTTCGCAGACCGCGACCGATCGCCTGGCATTCGAAGTTGCCTCGGTTAGATCTTCCCAATCGGCGAGCGGGCGATTTACGATGAACGGCGGTCCCGGGACCGGCGACCCGGGCCGCATCAGCTACACCAACATCCCGCTGAGGCGGGTGCTGCTGGCTGCGTATGAGTTCGGCAACTATCAGATCTTGGGCCCGGACTGGCTGAACTCTCTTCGATTCGACATTACTGCGAAGATTCCCGCCGGAATCACCAAGGAACAGTTCCAGTCGATGTTGCGGAATCTTCTGGCAACCCGTTTTCAGATGACCACGCATTTGGAGTCGAAAATGCTTCCGATCTATGCCCTGGTCGCGGCGAAGAACGGACCAAAGCTGAAACCGGCTGTGGATGATGACGCTGGAAGGCCTCCAGGGGAGCAATTACCGGTTGTCACTCAAGCGGAGGGTAAAGACGGCTTTCCCACGGTGTCGCTACGGGCCGCAGGCCTGGTGATCGAGACGAAAGACGGCCGCGCTCGCGTGACAGCCAAGGGAGTGACAATAGCGAAGTTCGCCGACTTCCTGTCCGGGCGGTTAGACCGGCCTGTGATCGATATGACCGGTCTGGCCGCGACTTACAGTTTCGCTCTGTATTTCACTCCAGAGGGCTTAAACCCAGACAACGGTTCCGAACCCGGCATATTCACCGCCGTGCAGGAGCAACTTGGCCTCAGACTTGATGCTCGCAGAGGGCCAGTGGAATTGCTGGTGATCGATCATGCCGAGAAGGTCCCGACTGAGAACTAGTCTGACAGAAAGTCTGGATGCTCAATACTTGTCCTGCTCCAGTCCGAGATGCTCGACCATGTACTCGTAGTAGGGGCCGTCCACGAGGAACGTGAGGAAGATCTCGTGCACCGTGTGAATGAGTCTGCGAACGGCATATTCGAAGTCGCCGTCATTCACGGTGATGGTGAGCGAGATGTGGCCGCGCCGGTTGCCGCTGCGGAGACGCGCTTTGGCGGCGTCGACCCGGCGATGGTCCGGTAGATCCTCCGAGTGGCGGAATTCGATAAAGTTCTTGAGATCCCGGTGCATGCCTGGGTTCGCCGGAACAGCCGGCAGCAGCGCCGGGAAGCAGAGCGTCTTCTTGCGGGCGTCGAGAAGCAGCTCGAATCGACGGTCGTAGTGCCACACCATCCGGAACAACGCCCTGCCGTTTTTCGATGGCTCGGCGCTGAAGCTGCGAAAGACGCCTCGGGCTGCATATTCTTCGAGAATAGCGGTCACGAGTGAGACCGCCGTCAGTGGCTTAGTGGGCAAGCGCGCCCACGCCGGGCTCGGGGTTGATCATGTTCCCAGGCGGGTAATTCCTCGCGGACGTGAACTCCTTGAGCGCTTGCACATTGATCAGGCTCGACACACGCTCGTTCGCCGCGGCCGTATAACTGCGCTTCAGCGCGTCGCGGAATTCCTCCTGCGTTCGCACGTACTCGCCGCGCGCGCCAAGGCCCTCCGCCATTTTGTCGTAGCGCAGGTTTTCCTGAAACAGGTAGAAATGCATCGAGCGCGGCGTCCCCACGGCGCTGGGCCACATGCCCCACGAGTTGTTATTGTAGACCACACACACCACCGGGATCTTGTACTTGGCCGCGGTGTCCAGCTCGAACATACTGTACGCGATCCCGGCATCGCTGGTCACCACTAGGATCGGCGCGCCTTTGTATGCGGCTTGCGGACCCACGCCCAGTTGCACGGCGGCGCCGGCGCCCACCATCATGGCAAGATCGGGGCCCACGGCGGAGAACTGGTAGGGGCAATTCACTTCCTGTCCCGGACGGTATGCCCGCAGCCAGCGCGCCGCGCAGTTGCCGATCGTCCAACCACCCCAGCCCGTTACGGTTTGCTTCGGATCGATGCCGCCCTTGTAGAGGAAGTCGTGGACCTCCTTGCACAGCACAGCGTGATGGAGCGTGTTGGTGGACTGGCTGTGCTTCACGCCCTGGTCGTATTCGTCGAGCAACCGCTTCTCATACTTCTGCCGCGCCGACGCCAGTCCGGCAACCCAACTCTCGCGCTTCTTCCGTGGCAGGTCTTGGGCGAGGATCTCCAGGAAAGCGGCTTCGTCACCCACGATGCCGAGATCGAGCGGCCAGTTGCGGCCCAGGTCCTCCGCGGTGGGGTTAACGCGAATGGCCTTCACGTCCGGGTTGAACTTATACTCGTTGCGGGCCGGCATACTGTATTGGCCTACGAAGAGCACCAGGTCCGCGCTCATAAGCGCATCGGTCGAAAGGCTCGCGGACAATCGATGCTCATCGGGAAAGTGGCCGCGCATGGGTCCGGAGCTGACCACCGCGATGTCGCTCTTTTCCGCGGCGGTCATCAGGGCGTCCCAGGCTCGGCGCAAGAACACGCCCTGGCCCGCCACGATCACGGGGCGCTCGGCCTTGCCAATCATGTCCAGCGCTTTCGCCATGTCCTTCGGCGCGGGATGAGGCCGCGATTCCGTGCGATATTTCTCCTTGCCGTAGTAGTCCGTCAACTGCGAGGCGTCGGTGAAGCGCGCGCGGACGACTTCTCCGGGGAAGTCCAGGTGCACCGGTCCAGGCACTCCGGTCTTCAGGTGCCGGAACGCGTAGGCGGCGTACTCGTGAACGCGCTTGGGATCGATGAGGCGCTTGCCGTACTTCTTCAAGCCCTCGGTGGTGGGCTGCTGATAGCCGGTCTGAATGAAATACTCGCGATCGTCGGTGGCGATGGTCACATTGCTGGCCAGCACCAGCAGGGGTGTGCGCGCCCGATGGGCCACGGCGATATTCATGATCATGTTGGTGAAGCCCGGGCCTTCGGTGCCCGAGCACGCGGTCACTTCGCCCGTCACGCGCGAGAAGCCGTCGGCGGCCGAGGTCATCGAGCCCTCCGACCGGCCACCGTAGGACGGAATCCCGGCCGCGGAAATTGCCTGAATGACGGGATAGTTTCCCGGGCAGCAGAAGAGGGCGGCGAGGCTCTCATCCTTGCAGGCTTTCGCGAAGACCTCTGCGCCGGTCATCCCTTGGCCATCGAAGGAGCCGAGGCGGATGGGCTCGCTGGCGGTTTCCGTCACTTCTTTGGGAATGCGGATCGACGGGATTGGCGTACCCGCGGCGAACAGATGCCCTGGGCTTATGACAGCCGCTGCGGCGGCGCCGGCGGCGGCGGGTGCCAGGAAATTCCGGCGGGACGGATTCCGCGGGAATGCAGAGGGAAACGTTCCGTCTGTCCCCGTATTCTTATCGTTCATGTTCGTGCTCCTCTATTCGCCCTTGTCTTCCAGCAAGCGGGGGCGCACGGCTTCCGGCCAGAGGCTGCGGACGAAGTTGACCAGATGCCAGATGTCGTCTTCCTTGTCGATCTGGGACTTGAAGGGCGGCATCTGATCGCCCGCCCCATCCCGGATGCTGCGGAAGATTTCGCCTTCCGTGGTCCCGTTCTTGTACAGCTTGGGCGATGTGAGGTCGGTGGCCTCGGCGATCACGGCCAGTTCCGCCTTGCCATCGGTCCCATGGCAGCCCGTGCAGTTTTGGGAATAGACGACGCGGCCGCGATCGATGGACTTCCTGGTATAGGGAATCGGGCTTTTGAGTTTGCGGGCCTCCGCGGGGGTGAGTCTGGTGTCGTCTGTGGCGGTGGCTGATAGCAGGCAGGTTACTGCGAGGAGGGTGAAGCACAGCAGCACTAGCGCTCCTTCTCCAGGTCGTTTAACAGCGCAATGGACTTCGCCGGAGGCGACTCGGGGATCGTCTTGATATACGCCCAGACGTCCGCTAGCTCCGCATTGGACATCACTTTCTCCCGATAGGCCGGCATCGCGCGGGGCGCGCGGACGTACGCGGTGAACACGGGCAGCAGCAACTTCATGGGAACCAGCCGCGCGCCTGCGCCGCCGTGGCCATCGAAGCTGTGGCACGCGTAGCAACTGTATTTGACATACAGCTCTTTGCCTTTGGCGGCATCCTGGGCCATCAGCATTCCACTGAAGAACAGACTCGCGACAACCAGTTTGTGCATAGGCCTCTCCTCAGCGCGGCTGCGTCACCACGTCGATCAGGGCCGGCTCCCCCCGCTTGACGATCTCGATGCCGCGCTTGAGCGCCGGCGCAAGATCGTCGGGATTGCTGATCGGTCCTTCGCCGTGCATGCCATAGGCCTGCGCCATCTTGGCGTAATCGATGTTCGGATCCCAGAGCTTGGTGCCGATGTGCGCGCGGTCGGCCGCACGATTGTGGAGGCTGGCCTGCTGCTCCACGAACATCACCTCCATGTGGTAGCCGCGGTTGTTGTGCATGATGGTCAGCAGCGGGATACGGTGATGCGCCGCCGTCCACAACACGCCCGGTGCGTAGTTCAGATCGCCATCGGTCTGGATGCTGACTGAGAGCCGGCCATGCTTCCGGTTGGCCAGAGCGGCGCCTACCGCGGCCGGCGCGCCGTAGCCCATCCCGCCGGCGCCTTGCCCCCCGATGTACTGATGGTGTTTGTCGAACTTCCACAGACGGTTCGGCCAGTTGCTGATGAATCCCTGCCACGACACCAGCGACCAGTCTTCGTTCTTGATCAGTGGCCACAACTCGGCCGAGAGGCGCGCCAGGCTGATGGGGTTCGAATTCCATCCGTACGAAGCCTGCTCGATGCTTTGGGCGCGAACCTGCTTATGCGCCTCCGCCAGTTTGGCGCCGCGTGCCTCGAACGCCCTCCGGCGATCCGGCGTGATCAAACGCTTGCACGCTTCAATCAGCGCGGGCAGCGTGGCCTCGGCGTCCGCCCCCATGTCGATATCCACGTCCGCATAGCGCCCGAAGTCCTGGATGTTGCTCTTGAGGAAGAGATCCACCGAGGAGATGCTGATCACCTTGGCCGCGCGTGCCCGCGCCATACGCGCCGTGGCGGACACATCGTTGACCTCCAGGCACAGCGTGACATCCGGTTGATAGCCGGCGCCGCCCGTGCCCGCAAGCGGATGATGAGAGGGAAAGTTCATCCTCTCCTGGCTGTCCACCGGCGTCTGCAGCGTCTCCGCCAGGTCGATCAGCAGCTTGACCCCGTTCGGAGTTCTGGCTGCGCGCTGGGCGATAATCAGGGGCCTCTCGGCTGCCACCAGAAAGCTTGCCGCTTCGGCCACCGCGCCCGTATCGCCTTGCGGGGGCGCGGTCGGCGTCATTTTCGGGATGCGCAAGCCCGACGTCGTATTCGGCCTCGACTGCAACTCGTGGTTGGCCACCAGAAGCACCGGCGCCATCGGCGGCGTCATGGCGATCTTGTAGGCCCGCACCGCGGAATCCGCGAAGTGTTGGAGGGACTCCGGACGGTCGTCCCACTTCACGAAATCGCGGACCAGCAGGGCCAGATCCTGCGCGCTGTGATACCACTCTACGCCGGGCCTTCGGGTCGCAGCGTCCTCGTGATTGCCGACTACGATGTACACGGGCACGCGGTCGGCGTAGGCGTTGTAGATCGCCATGGCGGCATGTTGCAATCCGACAGTGCCGTGGAGCAGGGCCATCATCGGCCGGCCTTCGATCTTGGCGTAGCCGTGGGCCATGGCCACCGCAGACTCCTCGTGACAGCAGGTCAGAAATTCCGGCATCGCATTGTTGCCGTAGTTGATCAGCGACTCGTGGAGCGATTCGAGCGTTGAGCCGGGGTTGGAGCCGAGGTACTCCAGGTTGAGCGTCTTGAGCACGTCCACCATGAAATCGGACCCGGGATGCTCGATGATCTCGGACGGAGCGGGCGCCTCGCGTCCTCCGGCATCGCGCTCGAGCGCCGCGGCCGAGGGCGTCGGCGCGGTGGCATTGCCACGATTCTGGTTGGCTTGCGGCGCGGTCTGCGGGGCATCCCCAGCCGGAGCAACCAGCGCCGCGGCGCCGGCCGCAGCGCCCTTCAGGAATCCGCGACGGCCAAACCGCTGCCTCTTCGGCTTGGGCATATCAAGCCACTTTCCGAAGCTTGGTCACCCGGCCCACTTCGACCCACTCCACCACGAAGATGTTCCCCAAGTGGTCGAAGATGGCGCTGTGCGGGCAGACGAATTTGCCCGGGGTGAACTTATCGCGCTGCTCGGTGCGCAGCTTGCTCCACTCCTGGTTGGAGTACTCGCCGTCGCCCAGGTGTGCGATCACCTTGTTGCTCTTGTCCATCAGGGTCACCCGAGCGAGAAGGTCCGGCACCACCACCACGCCCTTCTGCTCATGAAAATGGCACGGCAACCTGGTGCCTTCCACGATGTCGATAGGCTGGCCTTCCAGCGTGAACCGCTGTATGCGGCGATTGGCGCGGTCGGCAACCAACAGCACGGGTGTGCTTTCCCGCGTATCGACCATCAGGCCATGCGGCATGTTGAGCTGGCCGGGCTCTTTCCCCATGCCGCCGAAGGTGCCAATCAGCTCGGCCTTGCTGTTGTACCGGTGGATATAGAATGAGCCGTATCCGTCGCCCACGTAGAAGTCGCCGTTGGGCGCAATGGCTACGTTGGTCGGCCGGTAGTTCAACCCGGGCTTGCCCGGCCCCTTCTCATACGGCTTCGACTCCGTCGGGTAACCCAGGGTCCAGACTTCTTCGCCCTTCAGGGTTCGCTTGGTGACGATGCCGTGCAACTGGTCGCAGATGTACAGGAATTCTTCGTTGCCTTCCTTGCGGATGTGCAGGCCGTGCGCCCCGGCCTTGAATTGCTTGCCCCAGGATCGGACGAACTTGCCCTTGGAATCGAACACCACGATGGTGTCGTTGCTCTCGCTGCCGGCGCCCACGGTGTGGTGGATATAGATGTTATGCTGCGAATCTTCGCAAACGCCGTGGGTGTTGCCGTACTTGATGTGGTGCGGCAGTTCGCCCCAGTCGTGAATGGCTTCGTACTTGAATTCGCCTTCTCCCACGATGGGCGCCTTGGTTCCGGCTTTGTCGTCCGCGCCCAGCAGGAGCGGCGCAGCCGCCCCTGCCATCGCCAGAAAGTTGCGTCGCGTGGTTTCCATGCTGCTGCCCCTTTAGGCCGCCGCCACTGTGTGATGCGGGTCGAGGACGAACTTCTTGGCCGCGCCTTTGTCGAAATCCTTATAGCCTTGGGGCGCCTGATCGAGTGAGATGACAGTCGCGTTGACGGCTTTTGCGATCTGCACTTTGTCGTACAGAATCGCCTGCATCAACTGGCGATTGTAGCGGAGCACCGGGCATTGGCCTGTGGTGAACGCATGCGACTTCGCCCACCCCAGCCCAATCCGGATGCTGAGATTGCCGGTCTTGGCGTTGGCGTCCACGCCGCCCGGATCGTCGGTGACGTAGAGGCCCGGGATGCCGATCGCTCCGCCCGCTCGCGTCACGGTCATCACCGAGTTCAACACCGTTGCGGGCCGCTCCACCCCGGCGTCATGTCCATGCCCACGGGCCTCGAAGCCGACGCAATCCACTGCCGCATCCACCTCCGGAACCCCGACGATCTGGGCGATCTGGTCGCCCAGCGCCGCATCCTTCTTAAGGTCGATCGTCTCGCAGCCGAAACTTCGGGCCTGCGCCAGGCGCTCCTCAATCATGTCGCCCACCATCACAACCGCCGCGCCCAACAAATGGCAGGAGGCCGCGCAAGCCAGGCCCACCGGGCCGGCGCCCGCCACGTAGACGATGGAGCCGGTGGTCACGCCCGCCGTCACCGCGCCGTGATAGCCGGTGGGGAAGATGTCCGAGAGCATCGTAAGGTCTTTGATCTTCGCCAAGGCCTTCTGCTTGTTGGGAAACTTGATCAGGTTGAAATCGGCGTAGGGAACCATGACGTACTCCGCCTGCCCGCCGACCCAGCCGCCCATATCCACGTAACCATACGCCGCGCCGGGACGCGCCGGGTTCACTGTGAGGCAAATGCCGGTCTTGCCTTCCCGGCAATTGCGGCAACGGCCGCAGGCGATGTTGAACGGCACGGTGACCAGGTCGCCGACCTCCAGGAACTCGACGCCGCTCCCTTTCTCGATGACCTCTCCGGTGATCTCGTGTCCCAGCACCAGACCCGGCGGAGCCGTCGTCCGTCCACGGACCATGTGCTGATCGCTGCCGCAGATATTGGTCGTGACGATCTTGAGCAGAACGCCGTGATCGATCTTCCTGCCGCCAGGACTCTGCAACTTCGGGAAGTCGATAGACTGGACTTCGACTTTACCGGGTCCGAGATAAACCACCCCACGATTCCCTGCCATGATGCCTCCTTTCCTCGTTCTACACGGAACGTTAGAATGCCGCCGCCCCGGCTTCGGCAACAGCGTGATCCTGATCGCCCGAACCGCCGCTGACGCCAACCGCGCCGACGACCTTGCCATCGCGCTTCAACGGAACGCCGCCGGCGAAAATCATGATCTTGCCGTTGTTCGAGGCGTGGATTCCAAAAAACTGTGCGCCCGACTGACAATGTGGCGCCAGATCTTTGGTGGCAATGTCGAAGGCCCTAGAGGTATACGCCTTCTTCATCGAGATATCGATGCTGCCGATCCAGGCTCCGTCCATGCGCACGTGCGCCACGATGTTGCCGCCCTCATCGGCGACAGCGATGTTCATCGGCTGTCCGATTTCCGCGGCTTTCTTCTCCGCTGCCGCGATGATTCTGCGTGCGTCCGCCAATCCGACCATCTTGTCTCCTTCAACGTGGTGTCTGAGTTTACCGTCGCCGAAACCCCGTTTTGGCCACGGATGAACATGGATGAACACGGATAACTACTTGGCTTTTTGATCTGTGTTTATCCATGTCCATCCGTGGCCAAATATTGTTCCCCAGCGCTTCCAGCGCCCTCTATTTCGGCGGCGCGGTGGCGTCCGGAGGCGCCGTCAGCGGTGTTGTCGCGCCGCGATGGCAAGTGTAACAACTCACGCGCCGCTTGCCGTCCTGCGGGAATTTGGCGTTGATCTCGCGCGCCATGGTAAGCATGGTGCGGGCGACTTCCTTCTTGGGATTCTCGTCACTCGCAAAATCCGGCGGCCCCCCCGCGCCCGCCACGTGGCAGTAGGTGCACTGGACGCCTAGCGCGACGCGGAAGGAGCGCATGGTTTCAAGGACCTGCGCTCCGGTCTGGCCAGTCAAAAGTTTCAGGTTCTTCGGTTCCGGCATGGGCGGGCCCTTTTTGGGGGCATCCTGTGAAAAGGCACAAACCGGCAAGAAAATCGCGACAGCAACGAGTAAACGCATTCGCGGAATACTATCACACGGGTGGAATGCTGTCAACACATGTCTGATATGACAGAAAGGCTACGGTGGTAACGTCCGCAGTTCTCCCAGGAGAAAGGGCAATCCAGGCCGGTCAAGGAATATTTGACATATCAAAATTGCCGCCGGTATCATTCAGGGAGCATCTTCGATCCCCTGGAGGTCCGGTTGTCCCTCTACAGTTTCTGCCAGTGGCTGCAAGACACGCCCTGGGGCACGGGAATACGCGAATCCACCCTGGTGTTTCCGATCATCGAGACCATTCACGTTCTTGCGCTGGGCCTCTCGGTGGGGACGGTCGCGGTCTTCGATCTACGACTTCTGGGCTGGGGCTTGCGGCGCGAACCTGCGTCTCAGGTGATGGGCCAGATCATGCCCTGGTCTTTAGCCGGGTTCGCCGTGATGTTTATCAGCGGCGGGTTGCTGTTCTGGTCGCAAGCTCTCAAGGCCTACGGCAGCGTGTATTTTCGTATCAAGCTATTGCTCCTTTTGCTGGCCGGCGTGAACGCATTGGTTTTCCAGTTGACGGTCTATCGAAGCATGACCACCTGGGACAAGGCGGAGGTCACCCCCCTCAGCGCCCGCCTGATCGGGGGCCTCTCGCTGGCTCTTTGGATCGGGATTATCGCGGCGGGACGTACCATGGCGTATAAGTTTTAGGGGGCTCCGAAAATGTCGCTGCTGCCCTTTTTTCGCTGGTGCGATGGCTCGTGGATCGGCGTCGCAATCCGTGACTCGCGCTTTCTGTTTCCCATCATCGAGACGTTCCATCTTCTGGGAATCACGATGTTGCTGGGCATCCTGCTGCTCCTCAACCTGCGCCTCTTCAATCTTGGATTGCGCCGCCAACCCATCGACCGGCTGGCCGGACAATTGGCGCCTTGGATGTTGGGAAGCCTGGGCGTGATCCTAGTTTCCGGCACTCTTCTCTTCCTGTCTGAAGCGTTGAAATGCTATGACAGCGGCCCCTTTCAGTCAAAAATGCTTCTCCTCTTTCTTGCCATCCTGTTTCACTTCACGGTGTACCGCCCGTTCACGACCTCCGGCAAGGCGCTCCTCACGCCGTTCCGCGCGCGGATGGTGGCATCCGTTTCGCTGATATTATGGTTCGGCGTGGGCCTCGCAGGACGTGCGATTGGCTTCTTCTGAACTGGACGGAGAAGGGTGGAAACCCGCTTGCCGACGCGCGGCCCACAATTGCGCCCCCCAAAATCGCCCGCAAGCGGGCGGGGCGTGCGGAAGCGCCTGCCCCACCTCTCCACCGATTTCCGCGCTTGACATATCAGTTCGGGGCCTGTAGCATTATCCGAGTGGATGCCGCGCTCGATCCAGGTCTGCGCATCCTCCGGAGAATGTCGATGAATAGAAGGCCGTTGGTTATTTTAGCCGCCGGTTTCGTCCTGCTGTTGGCGGCTCTGCCCGTGCTTGCCCACCACTCCTTTGCCGCGGAGTTCGATATGAATAAACCAATTACGCTGGTTGGGGCGGTCACCAAGGTCGAGTGGATGAACCCCCACACGCACTTCTATATGGACGCGAAAGACGAAAACGGTAAGGTCACCAATTGGGATCTGGAGACCGGCAGCCCGAATGCGCTCTCGCGCCGCGGTTGGACCCGGCATTCCCTGAATGAAGGCGACATGGTCACCGTCGACGCGTATCGCGCCAAGGACGGTTCCAACCTGGCTTCCGCCCGTATGGTCAAGTTGGCCGATGGACGCAAGGTCTTTGCCGGCTCCGCGGATGATGGCGGCCCCGGTTCCGCCAGTGGGCCGGCCACGGCCACGAAGAAGTAATCCCCCATGGTGCACCGGCCCGCCACCACGATCGGGTTGAGGAGGTTTCCACGTGAGCAAACAAATGAATTCGCTCCTGTTTTCAGCGGCCGCGATTGCCGTCGTGTCCCTGGCATCCGCGCCGGTCCAGGCACAACCTCCGGAGGGTAGGGGACCCCGAGGAGGGGCGAAGAAGGATGAGGTGGTTTTGCCCACGCCGCGGCTACAGAACGGCAAAATCGACTTTGGCGGAAAAGGTGCTTGGGCGCCGATTTGGGTTCTCGATTGGGCGGATAGGAAATGGGTGACCCAGTCGATCGAAGTGCCCTTTACGCCCGCGGGTTTGGCCCTGTTCCAGGAACGCCGGGCGAACAATTCCAAGGACGACCCGGAAGGATATTGCCTGCCCGCCGGCGTGCCGCGCTACACCGGCACCCCCTATCCGTTTCAGATCATTCAACTCCCCGATCGAGTCGTCATCCTGTACGAAGGCGCTTCCCATATGTATCGCGTGATCCTGATGGACGCGAAGCACTCCGCGGATCCGGATCCTTCCTGGCTGGGAGAGTCCATTGGCTGGTGGGAAGGTAACGACACCCTGGTTGTCGATACCATCGCTTTCAACGGCAGGACATGGCTGGACTATGTCGGCCACCCCGCCAGTGAGTCCCTCCATGTCATCGAAAGATACCGGAGACCCGACTTTCGCACCATGATGTACGAAACTACGATCGAAGATCCGAAATACTACACTAAGCCGTGGACGACGAGTTTCAAGGTCAGGTTCGAGCCTGGATGGGAGATCAAGGAGTACGTCTGTCTCGAGAACAACAAAGACCTGCTCCACCTCGGGACGACACAACCGAAGTAATCCATAGCTTGTGGAGCAGACTGCCAATCCGCCGCAGGTTGCCAACCTGCCCCACAAGTCACCAGTCTGAGAGTATTCCGTGTTTCAGATGTGATATGCTAGTTCGAGATTTTAAATGAGAGATCGCCGAGAAGCTTCCGACTTGGCTGGAGAAGCGTACGTCATCATCCGCGAGCGAATCCTGCGCGGCGAGGTGGCGATCGGTCATGTCATTTCCCGCCGCAAAATCGCCGCGGAGCTGGGAATGAGTTTTCTGCCTGTTTCCGAAGCGTTCCTGCGGCTGGAGTTCGAGGGCCTCCTGGAAAGCCGACCACGCGCCGGCACGCGTGTGCGGATCCCCAGCCGGGAGGATGTGCGGGGACACTACCTGGTGCGGGAAGCCCTCGAAGTCGAGGCGGCGAGGTTATTCTGCGACATGGCAACCACCGAGGAACGGGCCGAGTTGCTGAAGTTGGCGGCGCGCGTGGACGCCATGTCCGTTCAACCGGAGACCGATCGCTTCCATTATTTGAATCTGCACGAAAAGCTGCACCACCGGATCGCCGAGTGTGCCCGCTGCCCGGCCCTTTGCGACGCCATCGACAAGACTCGGGCGCTGTCTTCTACCTGGCTCTGCGTAGCGCGCACGTTTTCCAACGGACGGGCACCTCGAAGGCACCAGGAACTACTGGAAGTGCTCGTAAAAGGGGACCACGAAGCGGCCGCCGTGGCTATGCGCGAACACGTGACATCGAGCATGCAACGCGCCATCGAGCGGTTGGAGCCGTATTTCAAAGCGCGCAAGACGCAGGGGAAGACCTATTCGCGAAACCCGAAAAAACAGTTCTCCATTGCGTCGCCGGCCGACGGCGCGGACAGGTCCCATCCTCCCAACGGATACGACTTAGGCCGCGTTCTAGAAACACCTCCGGACTAGTACTGATATAGCAGCGTCGGGCGGACGGGGGCGTCCGCCCCACTACTTCACCGCGGCGATCCCGCCGAGCGCATCCAGAACTTCCCGGTAGCCACGCGGCGTTTCGCCGCCGAATCGAGCCTTCAACCCGATCTGCGCGCTCCAGTCCATTCTCCTTGCGGTCGCTTCCGCCATGATGGGCTCGATCCCCAGCGAACGCAGCGTCTCGGCGGCCTCCTCCATCTCCCGCGCACGGCGCTCTCCGTGCACCACCACGCGCCCCACCATATAGTCGGCCAGTTCGTGCCAGTTGATGCCCGGGAAACTCTCCGCCAGCGACGCGAAGACACGCGACTCGGCGCCGTAGCGACTGGCCCCCAGAACACACTCCGTGATGAGCGCCTCCATGCCCTTGACCATGATGCTGCGGAACATCTTGGTGGCGGCCGCGACCCCGATCTCGCGCGCCCCCACCTCCACGCGCATGCCGAAAGGCGCCAGCCGTTCCGCAAACTCGCCGGCCGCTTCGCCGCCCGCCAACATGGGCACGCGGTGTCCATACGGCGGAACCGGCGCCATCACCGCGATCTCCACGAACCGCGCGCCAGTGGCCGTGATTGTCCGCGCAATCGACTGCTTCAGTGCCGGCGAGACCGAGTTCAGGTCCGCATAAAGGCGCCCGGTCCCCAGGTAAGGTGCGTTCTGCTCAGCCGCGAGGGCGGCCTGGTCCGAGGTGACCACGGACAAGACAATCTCGCAAGAGCGGATCAGTTCCTCATTCGTCTCCGCCAGGTGTGTCGCTGTTTCCGCGGCGCGCTCGCGAATCCTTTCGCCAAGCCCGGGAGTACGGGTGTTGATGTCGTAGGCCGCGAGCCGCGCGACCCCGGCCTGTCGCAGTCCTTTGGCGATGTGAAAGCCCGCTTCGCCAAAACCGACGAAGCCGATGGATAAGCCATTTTCGGTCATGTCGTTTTCTCTCACAATGCGCCAATCAACTTCCAATAGCCCGTCGCGACTGCCAGCGTGATCAGTGCCAGCACCGCGTAGGTATTGGCCAGGCGCACGCGATCTCCCGGACTGAAGGCCTGCCCGGCGGTAATGCCCTCGCCCATCGCCACCCATATGTTTTGGTAAGTCACCCAAAATGGCGACGAGGCAAGGAGCAGTGCCGCCGTCAACACCAGCGGAGGGATGCCGGCCGCGGTGGTTGTGTCCACGATGGGAACGAAGAGCACCGCGATGGCGATGAATCCGCTGGGATCCAGAAAGCGGAGCGCGAGCATGGCAATCGCCACCGCAACCAGCAGCACCAGCGGGTTGAAACTCAATCGTTGGGCGATGGGCACGAAGTAGCCGGCCAGCCAGTCGGTAATCTTGTACTCGGTCAGGACGTTGCCCAAGCCGAAAATGCCGCCCATGAACAGCAGCAGCGTCCACGACACTCCCCCGGCGATATCGGAATCGCGAACGATGCCGGCCAGCGCAAAGACCGTCAGGCCGAGCATCCCGATGAAGAAGCTGGGAAGATGATGCCACCGGTCCGTCGCCCAGAAGACGATCGAACACGCCACAACCATGGCGGTGAGCAACTCCGCCCGTCCCATGGAACCCAACTCGCGCAGCTTGTTGCGGGCGAATTCCGGCGAGGAGGTCAGCGCGGCCTCCGGCTTGAGCATCAGCGGATTGATCAGGATAATGAGCGCGCACAACAGCAGCGTGGGCAGTTCGAGCACGCGGGCGTACGCCAGCCAGCTCAGCGGCAGGTGTTTCACCTGGAAGACGGAATCGACCACCGGGCCGTACAGCGATCCATACAATAGGCCCACGCCCGGCACCACGGCCATCTCGATGGTAGTGAGCATGATCAGCGCCGAGCCGCGGCTGCGAGGCGCGATCCCCAGTGACTGCACCAGCGCCCAGGCAATCGGCGCCATGACGGCCGTCCGCACCGTCATGGAGGGGATGCCCAGCGAGAGCAGGGCTCCGATGGCGAAGAACGCGCCCAGAATCCCCGGATAGGTGGAAGGAAACAGCGACAGAATGTGGTAGGAAATGCGTTGCGCCAGACCGGTGTGCTTCATGGCGAAGCCGTAGAACAGCACCGCCAGCAGCACCCACCAGGACCCGCTCGAAAAGCCGCTGAGGGCGAGGGAGGGCTTGATGCCGGCGGGAATCATCAGCGCCATCATCAGCACCGATGCCACTCCGTTGTTCATCACTTGCGCGGCCCAGAGAACTACGGTCAGGCCGGTGATGGCGAGGGCCGTCTGTGCGGTTCTGGAAAGACCGTGCGGGGTGGGGATCAGGAAAATAAGCGCGCCCACCGCGACAGCCAGGGCCAGCGGGTACCATCGAATGCCGGCCGTGGCGGCAGTTACGGGTTGAGAGACGGTTGCAGCCATTACAGAGCAAGTTGGCAGGCGGAAGCGCCTGCCCCACACAGCCTCTTCAGTGCAGATAGCCTCCGCCGTCGCAGATGATCATCTGCCCGGTAATCAGCTCGGCGTCGTCGCTGGCGAGAAACGCGATGAGGCCGGCGAAGTGTTCCGGCGTTACGCGCCGCTTGATCGCCTGGTTGTTCATGACGCGGTTGAAGGCCTCTTCCTGCGAATGCTCCATGGTGCCTGGCGTCGCCACCATCCCGGGCATCACGGCGTTCACGGTGATGCCCTCGTCGCCCATCTCCTTGGCCAGCACGCGAGTCATCCCCATCACCGCGCCCTTGCTGGCCACATACGACATCTGGCCGGGATTGGCCAGGAAATAAGTGCGCGACGCAACCATGATCACGCGCGGCGCGGAGCTTTTCTTGATCAGCGGATACATGGCCTTGGTCACGAGAAAGTAGCCGATGTAGTTGACCTGAACATACCGGTTCACTTCCTCTTTAGTGAGCGTGTGCCAGGGCTTGCGGCCGGTCAGGATCCCGGCGTTATTCACCAGGATATCGACCCGCCCGTGCCGTGCCTCGATCTCTTTGGCGGCCCGCGCGATCTGCTCTTCATCCGTGCAGTCGCAAAGGATCGAGTGCGCCTGGCCACCCGCGGCCTGGATCTCTTCGGCCACCGCCGAGGCGTCCTTCAGATCCAGGATTTCCACCGCCGCGCCTTCCTTGGCCAGCCGGATGGCCGCCGCCTTGCCTAATCCCGCCGCTGCGCCGCTAATCACCGCGACGCGCCCGTTCAATCGTTCCGCCATATCAGTTGTGCGCCACCGCCTCCTGCTTGCGCCTCCGCTGCTCCGCCTGCACGACCACCAGGCACATCAGCATTCCCAGCGGATGCGCGCCCGCCTCCACCAGGGGATGGGATTTCAAGGAGCGCAGCACGTCGATGCTCTCGTCCTTCAAGGTTGCGAGCGCTTCGGATTCGCGCGCGTTCAGACCGTAATCAGAGGCCAGCGCCTGCGTGTTCTCAAGGAGACGACGCCGCAGGCCTGGATCGTGACGAAGATCGTAGATCACCTTGTTGAGCCGGTACACCGCGGGATCCGGATGTTTGTAGAACTGGAATCCGCCGGCATCTTTGAAGTCATACTCCGGCCCCGGCTCCGGCGTGCTCGGCGCGCCCTTCTTGTTGGGGATGAAGCGCATCACTGCGTGGCCGTGGTGCCAGGTCGGCTGGTATGTGAGCAGCTCGCCCGGCTGATTCCCGATGGCCCCGAACAACACCATCCAGGGCAGCATCTCCGTGTTGCCCACTTCGTCCAAGCGCTCATTGGTCAGGTTCAGCAGGATGTCATGATGGCCCCGCTCCATGTGAGCGATGGCCCACCAATCAAAGTCGAAAGCCGGTTGCGGATACTTCCAGGTGCCGGGGAAGTGCGACATGCCTCCGCTGGCGACAATCGCGACGCGCTCGGGCCGGGATTGGACGATGTCCCGTATGGCGCGCCCCAGCGCGGCGCAGCGGCGCGCCGAGGGCAGCGGCGGCAGGTACGTGTTCACGAACAGCGGGACTACCGGTATCTTGCGCCCTTCGATCACCCATTCGTACACCGCGGCGAACGAGTGCCCCAGAATGGCGTCCTGGGAATAGGCCATATCGAATTCGGCGCGCACGAGCTTGTCCAGAAGATCCTCCGCCAGCGGCATGTGGATCGGCAGATTGTAGTCGCGCCCCGCGAATTTGGCCTTCGAGGTTTCGCCCGCGATGATCGCGAAGGTTGGAACGGACGAGAGGAAGAAGGTCTCCAGGTGGTCGCTGCCGATCACGATCACGGCGTCCGGCTTGGATTCCTCCAGCGAGTTGCCCAGCTCGCGCATGGCGGCGATGTCGGCATCCAGTTGCGCCGGATCCTCGGTCGGCGGCCTGGTGAACAGTTGCGGCGCGTGAACGGTGGCCATTGCTGCTACGATCTGTCCCATTGTGTTGCCTCCCTTGGCAGGCCGGGGGCCTGCCCCACATTACCCCACTGGCAGGCCGAGGGCCTGCCCCACCTTCATGAGAGCTCGCTCGACACCTGTGGATAGACGCGTTGGAAAGCCTCCGCGTACTTGATTTCCTTGCGCCCGGAGTTCCGCACCGCCTGCGTTCCGCGACGCCTGGCGAGGTCGGAATAATACTCCCACAGATGTTCCTGCGCCTCCATCGACTCCATGGCCTTGCGCTTGATCTCGTATACCGGCGTGATGTCGAGCAGCACCTGCGGCTTGAACTCGCACTGTTCGGGCTGGTGCGGTTCGAAGATGAAGACCGGCGGCGCGCCCAGTTTCTTGCCCTCGGCGGGATAGCCGGCCGCCTGCGCGTATACCCGCGTGCGCAGGGTCAGGTTGGTGGCGTCCGGATGATCGAAGTTGTAGGGGTCCGCGAAGGAGTGGGTCAGCACGAATTCAGGCTGGAGCTTGCGAAACTCGACCACCATCTCGTGAGCGGTTTCGTCGGTGGGCCGGATCGGGTAGTCCCCGGAATCGAAGAAACGGATCTCGGCGCCGAGGATGCCGGCCGCCTTTTCGGATTCCGCGCGCCGCAAGGCCTTGACGCAGTCCAGCGTCATGCCCGGCTGGCGCCAGAGGCGTTCGGACTCGCCCCGCTCACCATAGGACAAGCACAGAATGCGCACACGATAGCCGCGTCCGGCATAGAGTGCAATCGCACCGCCCGCGCGCCACACGAAATCGGCCGCGTGCGCGCTCACCACCAGAATGCTCTTGTCGGAATCCATAGGCCCGGCCCGAATCCAGTCTAGTCTAGGCGATCAGATCGCCCGGATTGGTAACTCCCATCCGCCGGATCTCCTCCACCGAGAACCCGGCATCGAGCAGTGTCTGGGCGAACATGGCGAAGCCATCGGATACCGGGGGATTGATCGTCTGGCCCAAATCCGTCGAAAGCACGCAACGCTCCGGGCCCACTCTGCGGATGCTGTCCAGCACTACCTCCCAGGGAGCCTTTCCCGTGTGCATGGTGGTGAAGCAGTGCTCGATGAAGGCGCCCATATCCGCCAGCTCGAGTTGCTCCTGGCCGCTGAGGTTCTGGGAAGGAAACTCGGCATGCGTCACCAGGACTTTCCTCAGCTTCATTTCGCGCGCCGCGCGCACGAGCGGGAAGATCTCGTGGCGTCCCAGGTGGCCCGTGGCGAGGATCATGTCGTGGCGGGCGATCAGCTCCAGACAACTGCGTGCGGCCTGATTGATATTGCCACCCTCATCGATGACGGTGAGCGGTGGCGGGGCGATCCCTGTGGCGGCCAGTTCCCGCTGGATCTTCGCCCAGAACGGCAGCTTGGTGCTCGGTCCGTCGACGCGCCCGGCCGTTTCGTTGGCCGCGTCCACGGTGGGCATCCACACGATCTTCGCCCCCGAGCGCCCCGCAAGCTCCACCGCCACCGGGTTCAGCCCGCCGATGCTGTGATTGAGCGTGATGGCGCCAAAGGCCTCGATACCCGGAACGGCGCGGTTCACCACCTTGGCCCGCTCCGCGGTCGGGAAGTAGTGCGACTTCAGAACGAAGCCCTTCAGCCCCCGCGCCAGGAACTCCTCCGCCAAGCCGACGTCGTCGATACGCCTCTCGATTACGTCGGGTGCGACATGCACCTGAAGGTCATACGCACCGTGAATCGCCTCCCAAGCTGACTCCGTTTGGGACGTGGCTGCAGCAACCTGAGTGCTCATGGTAATTAGGCAGTATGACAGGCCATGGACAGCCCGTCAAGTTCTGATGTATCAGAGTTGGGGCTGGCCTTTGGGGACTTGTGCGGCTGGCCGGCGGGCGCTTTTTCGATGCTTTCGGTTTCCGTGGGGCACGCGGCCATTGGTCCGACGCGAATTTGTGTCTGGCCGGCTCGGTTGCGACCACCGGCTCCATTTTGGGGGAGGCGGTGGCTGGAGTTGGGGGTGCTGTTTGGGGTGCGGGAGTTCCGGCAGGGGCCTCTTCGTGTGGAGCGAGTCTCGATTCACGGGGTGGCGAAGGGTGGCCATGGCCTCCCGATTCA
Organism: Terriglobia bacterium; assembly: GCA_020073365.1. GTDB lineage: Bacteria > Acidobacteriota > Terriglobia > Bryobacterales > Bryobacteraceae > JAIQFL01. The sequence goes on from JAIQFL010000033.1 coordinate 27,713, forward strand.
GGCGCATTGGGGATGGTTGAGGCTGTCAAAAACAGGGGGCATTTGGCGCAGTGCCCGATTCTGTGTCGCTAAGTGCCACGTTCCGTTCGTTCCATTCCATGCCCATGCGACAGAGCGCTACATCGATTACAATGTTAGGGCGATGCCGCTCTTTCGGATCTACCGCATGAAGGACTCGCCACGGCAACAGTTTCGCTGGGCTCCACACGTTTCCGGCTGCGCATCCCTTAAGCCCAGAGACTATGAGCAGCGTGGAGAAATAGAGGCGCTGAACGAATACGACGCGTGGCAACATCTGCGCCAATCGGGCGAGCCGCTCGCGGTCGGCGATCTGCTGGAAGCGGCGGATGGCGGGTTGCGCATCTGCAAGTACGTCGGCTTCGAGCCGGCCCAATGGGTACTCCCCGAACCGAAGCATCCAACCGAGCCGCCGCCTGGCGAGCCTCAGCCCGCCGGCCAGTCCACCGCCAATTAGGAGGTCCATATGCGCGAACCCCGCCTGGGCGACGATATCGATGATTTTTGCGTCCGATGCAAGCGCATTACGAACCACGCCGTGGTATCCGTGGTGAACGGCGCACCCGCCAAGGTGCGTTGCCGCACCTGCCACAGCGATCACGACTACCGTCACGAGCAGGCGCCTCCTCCGAAAGTGGATCTTCGGAAGCAGGCGCTGTTCAATGAGGTGCTGAAGAAGGTCAACCCGGACGACCTCGGCAAGGCGTCCGAGCTCGCGGACGTGCCGGACATCCCCGAATTGGACGAAGGGGCTGAAGAAGCCGACGCCGAAACGGCCGAGGTGGTGGACGAACCGCCACTGGCCCCCGCGCCGAAAGCCAAGGCCAAAGCCGCCAAGGGCAAGGGCCGCAAGTAGCGTCCCGGCCTCACCGGCCTTCGCCGCCAGCCACCATATCAGGGCCGAGGAGAGCGCCGCATTGAGCGGCGCCCTGTCGGATTGGAGTCGGTTGGAAGTGCCCAGCTCCTGTTATCCTACGTCTGGTGTTCTGGTACTGGTTTTTCGTAGGTCCCGCGCTCTTACTGGCATTCCTCTCGTTGCGCGGCGAGTGGAAGCGGGCTGCGTACGTGGCTGGGCGGCTTTCCGAAAGCCCGGATAGCCTGCCACCCGCGAGCGTCATCGTACCGGTAAAGGGAGAGGATGAGGGGCTTCGGGAAAACCTTGCCTCCCTGGCGTCGCTGGACTACCCCGATTACGAACTCATCGTGGTGGCCCACAGCGCGGCCGATATTCCGGCCGGCGTGCTGCCGCACAGAGTCAGGATCGTGCTGGCGCACGGCGACGATCCGAACACCGGTGAGAAGGTCCAGAACCTCGCAGCCGCCGTGCGCGCCGCGAGAAAAAGCAGCCAGATCCTGGCCTTCGCCGATTCGGACGGCCGCGTGACCAGGCGCTGGCTGCGCGCCCTGGCCGCACCTCTGGCCGAGCCGGATGTCGGCGCTTCTACCGGGTACCGGTGGTTCGCCCCGGAGCCGCCGACCTTCTGGACGTTGCTGCGGAGCGTGTGGGATGCCGTGGTTTTCGGCAGGCTGGGACCGGGCGCCAACAGTTTCGCGTGGGGCGGCGCCATGGCGATTCGCAAGGAAACCTTCTTCGAAGCGCGCGTGTTCGAGTATTGGAAGAACACGGTCAGCGACGATTACGCGCTCAGCGCCGCGGTCCGCGCGGCCGGACTGACCATCGCCTTCGCGCCGGGCGCGCTGACCCCCTGTCTCGAACAGATCACCGCGCGCCGGTTCTTCTCCTGGATCCGCCGGCAGATGATCCTCACACGAGTCTACGAGGCCCGCCTGTGGTGGCCCGCCCTGATCGCGCACGTCTTCTACTGCGGTGGGATGGCGGCCTCGGTGGCGGCGTCGATCCGCGGCAACCGCCTGGCGGAGTGGGCCCTGATCGCACAGCTTTCTCCCGGCATGCTGAAGGGCCTCAATCGCGCCACATTGGCGAAGGCGGCCCTGCCCGAATGCGAGGCCTGGTTCCGCCGCCACGCGTGGGTGTATGCCATTTGGGTTCCGCTGGCGACCTGGGTTTGGCTGATTGCGCTGGTCGCCTCGGTGTTCGGCAACACCATCGAGTGGCGCGGCTACCGCTACGATTTGAAGCGTAGAGGCTCGTAGGGCAGGCCCCTGGTGACCGCGGCAAGAAAACCAGCACAGGCAAGAATGCCGTGGCACAAGGCCGGCGTCTGCGGTAAATTAGCGGGCCACCACTCTGAGGGGTCGTTCCAGTCTGAACGTCAGCACGCTCTCCACGGGTACCTTGATGGAGCCGCCCTTGGTCAGGATTTGGGTGACGGCCCCTGCCCCCGCGCCGGAACCGGCTCCGATGGCGGCGCCTTTTCCCCCGCCGGCAATGGCGCCGATAATGGCTCCGATCGCCGCGCCGCCACCTGCAAACTCGCCGGTCCGCTTGTTCACACCCACGCCGTCTCTGCCGCGCTGGGCAAGGTCCACGGTTTCGAGTTGGTAGCGGCGCCCATCGATCGAAACCGAAAGCAAATCGAGAACCAGATCGGCCTTTCCGTGAAACTTTCCTCCCCCGGAGGCCGACCTGACGATAATCTGCGCGTTGGATCCGCGAGGAATCACGATATTTCTGTCGCTGTCCCGGACGTCTCTGGTCACCTCGGCGGCGAACGTCTGGCCTTCCACGGCCTTGCCGGAATCGATGGTCTCTTCATTCCGGACGGAGATGGACGCCCCCACAGGCAGCTCATATGTCCGGGTGGTGACGGCGGGCTCCTCGGGATGGTAGTGCCGATCGTGAACCGGATCGGCGGCAGTGTCGGGGGGCGTCCCGGCGGCTGGTGACGTGTCAGCAGCAGGCGGAGCCGGTGCGCCCGGCGCATCGCCGTAGTCGACCGATTTGACCTGGGCCATGGGGATGGTGCGCCTGATCTGGTCATCGCCCGCAAGTTTGAGCTCCGACGGCGAGCTTTCGATCACCGTACCGCTCACGGTAGTTCCGTCACGCATCTGAACGGTGGCGTGCGGTGCGCCGGCGGCAGGCGCCCGATCCTTGTTCGCGCATGAGGAAAGAAACAGAGCCGCCAGGAATCCCACGGATACGACCAATCGCCCTATCATGCAAGCAGTATACTCCGGCAACGGGTTGAACTACCGTGCCAGATGGCACACCATGCAAGAATCACTTCATGGGAGACATCCGCATCCGTCCGGCCAACCTGAACGACGTACCTCATATCCTGTACCATCGTCGCGCGATGTTCTCGGAAATGGGCTGCCGGGATGAGCCCCTGTTGGATCGCATGGAGGAAGCCACGGAGCAGTATTTGCGCGAAGCCCTGCCCAGCGGCATCTATCGCGCATGGATGGCCGAGACGGAGGGCGGGCGCGTCGTGAGCGGCGGCGGCATTGCCATCGTTCCGTGGCCGGGCTCGCCGGATTTCCCGGCGCCGCGCCGAGGCTGGATTCTCGGGATTTACACCGAGCCCGAATTCCGGCGTCTGGGGATTGCCCGGCGGATCATGGAGACCATCGTCGCCTGGTGCCGCGGCGAAGCCTTCGGGTACGTTTCGCTGCATGCCAGCGTGGACGGCCGCCAGCTCTACGAGAAAATGGGCTTCAACCCCACGAACGAGATGCGGCTGTATTTGCGGTGAAGAGAAAGGCCAAAGGGCCTGTCCCACGGCACCCCAAACGATTTTTCCGAAGCTCCGTCTAAGGGTGGTAGACGATCGACTACCTAGGGTGGTAGATTGTCTTCTACCTATGGTTGGCGCCGACCGCTACCAGAACCGGATCGAGCTGTTACAGGGCACTTTGGACATGTTGATCCTGCGCACGCTCCAATGGGGCCCCGAACATGGTCACGGGATCGGGCTGGCGATCCGAAACAGTTCGCAGGATGTCCTCCAGGTGGAACACGGGTCTCTCTATCCCGCGTTGCACCGCATGCGGAAGCAGGGTTTGATCGAATCAGAGTGGAGGACCACGGAGAACAAGCAACGCGCCAGGTACTACCGGCTGACGTCGAAGGGAAAGAAGATGCTGGCGGCGGAGGAGTCCCGCTGGGACCGGATGGTAGAAGCGATCGCGCGGGTGATGCGTCCCGTGTAGGGGGCGGGGCCGGCCGGCAGACGACAAAAGGCGATCGTCTGTCCCATGGGGGGCCTGAGGGAGCACTATGAGCTTTTTGCATTCGCTGTTCAAGCGGTCCCAGGAGGACCGCGAACTCGACGAAGAGCTCCGCTTTCACGTCGCAGCGGAAGCGCAGATGCGAATCGACCGCGGCGAGCGGCCGGACTCCGCCTGGCGAGCGGCCCGCCGCGATTTCGGCAATGCCACTTTGACGAGGGAGGTCACACGCAACATGTGGGGATGGATGGTACTGGAGCGCGCCGCGCAGGATGTTCGATTCGGCGCGCGCTTGCTGCGCAAGAATCTGGCGTTCACGGGAGTCGCACTCGCTGCGCTGGTGTTAGGCATCGGAGCCACTACCGCGATCTTCAGCGTGGTGAATTCCGTCCTCCTGAAACCGCTGACGTTCCTCGATCCCGGCCGCCTGGTGATGGTGTGGGAAAGCGCTCCCTCCGGCAAGACGGATAACCTGGTTCAGACGCAGAACTTTTTGGACTGGCGGCAGCGCAACCGCTCGTTCGCAGCCATCGCGGCCATGGAGGCACTCCCCGCGAATCTGTCCGGTGACAACGATCCCGTGCAGGTGCCGGGCCTGCGCGTCTCCGCCGACTTCTTCCGGATCCTGGGCGTCCCGGCTCTCTTGGGCCGGACCATGCGGCAGGACGACGACGTGTATGGCGCAAGCTGCGTGGTGGTGCTGAGCCACGGCATTTGGCAGCGCCGGTTCGGCTCTCAGCCGGACGTGATCGGCCGCAGGATCAGGGCCGGCGAGACGTGCGAGGTGATCGGGGTGATGCCGCCGGGCTTCGAGTTTCCAACGCTGCGGGCGGACATCTACGTTCCGATCCGCATCAATCCCGCGGATGCGCCGCTGGATGGCCGGAACTACCGCACGGTGGCACGCCTGCGTAACAACGTCTCCCTCGGCGACGCCCGGGCGGACATGCGGGCCATCGCCCTCGGGACTGCCCGGGAGCGCCCCGCCATGAACACCGGAATGGGTACCACCGTGATTTCGCTCATGGAGCAAACCGTGGGAGACACCCGCGCCATTCTTCTGGTGCTGCTGGGCGCGGTGGGATTCTTGCTGCTGATCGCGTGCGCCAACGTGGCCAACCTGCTGCTGATGCGCGCGTCGTCGCGCCGGCGCGAGATGAATGTCCGCGTAGCGCTGGGCGCGGGCCGATGGCGCTTGCTGCACCAGTTGACCGTGGAGAGCCTGCTGCTGGCTGCGGTCGGCGGGCTGCTCGGTTTCGCGCTGGCATACTGGGGCGTGCCCGCGATTATCCGGATGCTGCCCGCCGGATTTCCTCTTCCCCGCATGCAGGAGATTGCCGTGGATCGCGCCGTGCTTGCGTTCACCGTGCTCATCTCGCTGGGCTGCGGAGTATTCTTCGGACTGCTGCCCGCCCTCCAGGTGGACCGCGCCCGCGTGAGCGCCGGCCTCCACCACGGAGGACGGACCGGTACGGCGGGCAACCGTCTGCTTCGCAGTTCCCTGGTGGTCACCGAGATCGCGGTCGCGGTGCTGCTGGTAATCGGCGCGGGCCTCATGCTGCGCAGCTTTATCCTTCTCAACGAAACCAACCCCGGCTTCCGGCCGGAGCGGCTGATCGCCTTTCGCATGCTGCTGATGACGCCGCTGGACGAGCATTGGATGGAGCACCGCGCGGCCGTCGTCCAGCAGATCCTGGAACGAGTTCGCGCGCTTCCGATGGTGGCCGCCGCCAGTTCGATCCACCTGATTCCCCTGGGCGGCGTGCAGTCCGGCTCCAGCTATTACCGCACAGACCGGCCCGCCCCGCCGCCCGGTTCGAACACTGGCGGAGACGTCTCGGTGATTTCGGACGGTTACTTCCGAACCATGGGGATACCCCTGGTGGCCGGGCGTGAATTCGAAGGTCGCGACCGTATGGGAGCGCCCGACGTGGCAATCGTCAATCAGACCGAGGCGGAGGAGATTTACCCGGGCGAGAACCCCTTGGGAAAACACCTCAAGGTGTCGTGGAACCGCATCCCCGAAGTCGAAATCGTGGGCGTGGCGGCGGACGTTCGGCACCACGGGTTGGAGAAGACACCGCTACCCTGCCTGTTTCTTCCTCAGGCACAGGCGCCCAGCGGATTCGCCTCGGTGGTGGTCCGCACCAGCGGCGACCCGGCGGCGGCCATCGCTGCCGTGAAGGAACAGATGCGCGCGGTGGCTCCCAACCAAGGCATCCAGGACATCAACACGATGGAACAGTTGATCTCCGGTTCCATGGCCCGTCCCAAGCTTCAAATGACCCTCATGTCGATCTTTGGGGCGATCGCCCTGGCGCTGGCGTGCCTGGGCGTATACGCGGTGGTCTCGTATTCCGTGGAGCAGCGCACGCGCGAGATGGGAATTCGAGTGGCCCTGGGCGCGGCGCCGACTTCGATTCTGCGCCTGGTGTTGGGCGAAGGAGTGTCGCTGGCATCGGCCGGCATCGCGGCGGGCTTGCTGGCGGCGCTGGCGCTGACTCGCTACCTGGCGACCCTGCTGTACACAGTCCGGCCGACCGATCCGCTGGTATACGGGGCTGTCAGCGCCCTGCTCGGCGCCGCTGCCGTCGCCGGCTGTTACTTCCCCGCGCACCGCGCCACGCGCGTAGACCCTGCGGTGGTTTTGCGCGAAGAGTAGCCGTGCCGCGACGGGACCACCTATCGACGCTCATACAGTCGCAGGCCGGGCACGTCCCGGAAGTCGGCGTGGTTGAGAGTCCAAAGCGGAGCGTCACGCACGATGGCACAAGCGGCGATGCCCAAATCGACTTCGCGGCTGCGCGGGCGCCCCACGGCGCGATAGAGATCGGCGCTGGCGATAGCCTCTTCGGGTCCGAAGGGAATAGCCGACATGGCTGGGAACAGCGCTTCCTGCGCGGCTAGCTCCTGAGACAGACGCGGCCCTCGCAGCCACTCATAGAGCGCCAGCGCGGGCAGCAGAATCCGCTCGCCTTCCGCGAGAGCGCCGCGAATCGCGGGCCCCGACCGCTTCAGCCCGGTCAGGGCGTCGATGAGCACAGAGGTGTCCAGGATGATCACTTGCGCTTCCGGGACATCGACAGTCGCCCGCCAGATCGTCGCGCCCGGCGGATCTCCCGCAGCTCTTCATCCACTTCGTGCTGCGGCCGTGCGGGTATCAGCGGGACCAGGGTGTCGAAGACCTTCAGCATCCTCTGGCGTTCGCTCTCACTCAATCGTCCAATTCGGCTGTGATAGTCAGCCACAGCCTCGCGAACGATCTGGCTCTTAGGCTTGGCCAGGCGTTCGGCGGCGTCGTCGATCCGATGAACGGTCTCCTCGTCCAACGTGAACGTGACTTTGCTGGTTGCCATATCCCTACCATACCACTACCATATGCAGCAGGTGAAGTCTGGAAATGGCCCACCAAATCAAAGCGATCGGCCGGGAGCCGAGAACCCGAAGTCCGTCGACAGGTTCCCGCTAACCGCCGGCCCATACAGACCCACCATTTCTCTGTATTGCTAGCGGCTAGCACAAGGCGGCTACCAAACCACTATGCCGGAATGCTACGTTCTGCCTGTTGACGCGGGATCAAACCGTGGAGCTGGTTCTGTTCGGCCGCTTATTTCAGATATTTCAGACATCTCAGCCTTGTTTTCGAACCACCGAAAGAGTATCATACCTACATTGATGAACGTCCAGCATGCTTCGTACAGGTACTGCGTGCAGGCTTGTCCGATAAGCGGAAGGCTTGGTTGGAACCTGAGATGACATCTCGCATCCGATCCCTTGTCTTGACGACTTCATTTGCCGGGATTCTATTCGCGGAAGACATTGTTATTCCGCTGGAGCATGGAAGTATCGTTATTCAAGATCCAGCGTTCATCAGGGTCAACAAATATGGGGATTTTGTTCCAGAACTTTCCTACCGTATTGTGAACCGGACTCTGTATTCGTGGACGACGGTCAAGTTGCAATTCGAGATTAGTGGCAGTTGTGACGGCTCACCGAGGCATTGGTCGGCAACCGAAGTCGGCAGTGTGGGTTCCTCCGACGATCCCGCAACCCCATTCATTCAAAACTTCAGAGACCAGATCATTCCACTGGTTGGGAAGGTGAACGGTTGCTCGGCGGTCATATCCGGCGTGAAGTTGTTGCTGGCCGAGAACGCCAATTTTCGTATTGATGGTGTGACAGGTGAACGCATTGATTTCGCCAAGCGAGCTGCCGCTGCCGCCCTCGCTCGCCGAAAGCGGGAGAGCGAACAAAAAGCTCGTCTTGCCAAGGATAAGGCTGAAAGAGACGAAAGCGCTGCAATTGAGCGGGCTGCAATCCGGGCCAAATGCACCACGATCTACCAGCACACCGCACAAAAGAAGGTCAGCGACTTGACGGTCGAAGAAACAAGGCAGATCGGGGCGTGTGCAGCTTTGGATCTCTACCCGCCCAGGTAGGCCGAACACGTACTCCGATCTACGTCACGTCGCCGAGAAGGCAGCATGCACAACACCCCGCGTTTTACGTGCAACTCCAAATGTGTCTGCCAAGGCGCAAAGATGACGCCAAGACATTTGTGACGTTCAGCTCGCGACGTATCTTGCAAACTCCTCAGAGATCACGTATCGTTGAACCTTGTTATCGGTTATATCTTTGATGAGGCCGCAATTCTGAAGGATTCGGGTCATGTTCTCCAGTTGATCGTGGTCATCGTAGTAGTATTCGAGTTCGTAGCCTTTCGAGTCGTAACCCCAGCATCGTCTGAGCAAGACGAACTCGCGGCTCAGGGGACGAACTTCAAGATCCTTTCGCATTTCGGCGATCAGCTTCGGCATAAGCGCCTCGATTTGCTCAAAGGTCGTCGCTAATCCCGCCAATTGCGTTCTGGTTTCAGGCTCTCGCGCCGCCTTGCCCACATTCTCAACCTGCTCGATCCTGTGCTGGCGATGGCCCCGCAACTCAGCAGCGGTGTAAATACGGGTTGTTTTGCCCGACGCGTGGCTTCCGTGTACTTCGCTATGACAATTCGGGCAAAGCGGAATGGCGTTATCAATGTCGTCTGTTCCTCCACCTTCTTTCGGGGTGATATGGTGCAACTGAATGCTATGGCGAAGACCGCAAATACAGCAACATCGACCGGTGGCGACTAGCAGTGCTTCAGACTCGTTTTTCTGAAAGCCCATCCTGACATTGTAACTCTTGACGGCGGACGCATGATGCTCTCATGCGAAGGAGATTACAAAGACAGGCGTGAAGCCAAGTTCAACGACCAGGCTGATGTGAGATCCAGAAAAGCCACGGACGAACAAGTCAGGGGAGATTTCGCCAACATCGAAGGAAGTCCTTCTGGAATTGGACGTTAGCCGCTAACCCCCGGCGATGGCCCCCACGACGAGAAAGGGCTCCGCCCCCGTTGCGACTGCGTCGGGCAGCGGGGCGTCCGGCGGTTCGTGGGACAGATCCTGCTCGCAGGCGAAGAACCTCACGTACGGCCGGCGCTGTTCGGTGACTTGATCGCGGATCGTGCCGCGCAGCATCGGATAGCGCGCCTCGATCGCCTCGAGGACCGAGCGTTGCGTGACCGGACCCTGGACTTCGACTGGCACCTCGCCCGTGACCTGCGCCAATATCCGCAGATGTGCCGGGAGAATGACGCGGATCATGGCAGCGTCTGGACCTCGACGGACACCACGGCCGGCAAATCCCGGACAATGGGAGCCCAACGGTCTCCGCCATCGGCGGACGCGTACACCTGGCCACCGGTGGTGCCTAAATACACGCCGCACGAATCCAGCGAGTCGACCGCCATCGCATCGCGCAACACGTTCACGTAGCAGTTGGCTTGCGGCAGACCGTTGGTAAGCGCTTCCCACTCGTTTCCGCCCGTGCGGCTGCGGTACACTCGCAGCTTCCCCTCGGGCGGATAGTGCTCCGACTCGCTCTTGATGGGGACCACGTAGATGGTTTCGGGCTCATGCGCGTGAACGTCGATCGGGAACCCGAAGTCCGTCGGCAGGTTCCCGCTGACCTCTCGCCACGACTCGCCGCCGTCGTCGCTGCGCATGACGTCCGGGTGCTTCTGCATGAACAGCACACCGGGGCGCGAGGGGTGCATGGCGATGTGATGAACGCAATGGCCCACCTCGGCATTCGGGTCGGGGATATGTTGGGACGTCAGTCCACGGTTGATCGGCCGCCACGTCTGGCCGGCGTCGTCGGTCCGAAACGCGCCCGCGGCCGAGATGGCAATGAAGATCCGCGCGGGGTCGCTCGGATCCAGAAGGATCGTGTGCAGGCACATTCCGCCGGCTCCCGGCTGCCAGCGGGAGCCCGAGCCGTGGCCGCGCAGTCCGGGGAGTTCCTGCCACGTCTGTCCACCGTCGGTCGAGCGGAACAATGCGGCGTCCTCTACTCCGGCGTAGACGGTATCCGGATCGGTCAACGATGGTTCCAGGTGCCAGACCCGCTTGAACTCCCAGGGGTGTGGCGTGCCGTCGTACCACTGGTGAGTTCCGGGAACGCCCTCGTACACGAACTTGTTACCCACTGGCTCCCACGTCTTGCCGCCGTCGTTGGAGCGCTGGATCAACTGCCCGAACCAGCCGCTGGACTGCGACGCATACAGCCGGTTCGGATCGGCGGGCGAGCCCTTCAGATGGTAGATCTCCCAACCCCCGAAATGGGGGCCGCTGACATCCCACCGCTTACGCTTGCCGTCGGATGTCAGTACGAACGCGCCCTTCTTTGTACCCGCCAGAACCCGTACTTTGCTCATCTCTCACTCCTTCCCGATCTTCACTTCTGTCCTGGCAGGCGCTCCCGACTGCCCCGGGCCGCTCTACCCAGCGGAGGCTCCCTCGCAGTTAATCATCCAGGGTATACCAAACTGATCGACCAGCATGCCGAAACGGACGGCCCAGAACGTTTTCTGGATCGGCATCCGCACGGTCCCGTTCTCCGCCAATGCGTTAAAGAGGCGGTCCGCATCCAGCGGGTCCTCGACGCCCAATTGCACGGAGAAACCCTTGGCCTCTTGATAGTGCTCAGGCTGATTGTCGGTGCCCATCAGCACGCTGTCGCCCAGAGTGAGGCGGGCATGCATGATCTTATTGCGCCATTCCGCCGGCACGTGTGCCTCCGCCGGCGTACCCGCGTGGGTGATCATGGCTGTGATCCTGCCGCCAAGGCGCTGCTCATAGAACTGAAACGCCTCCTCGCATCGGCCGTTGAAATATAGATAAGGATTCAGTTGCATAGTACGCTCCTTTGGCTGAAATTGGTGTGGCTGCCCGCCTTCTCGATCCCGGCCTGAGTTTCGGCGATGGCCTTCATGCTGGCAAGGCCCGCCTCGAACTCCTTGCCGACCAGGCTGTCCATGCTGAAGAATATTGTCATTATCTTCATATGGTAGGATTGGGGACCATACATCGCCCAGGTTACTTTTGTGGAATCGCCTGTGGCTTCCAGCGTGAACTCAGCGATGTTGTGGCCTTCGAAAGGTTTAAGGAAATCCAGTTGAATCGTGACTTTGGAAGCCGGAATTGTGTCCGTGATCTCCATGCGGCCCTCACCGGCTTTACGGTTACCTGCCCACTCATACACGGAACCCTTGCCGTTGGCTGCGCCCGTGTAGGTCTTCTTCATGGCGGGGTCCAGTTTCTCATAGGGCGACCAGGAGCCCCACCGGTGGAAGTCGTCGATGAGTTCAAAGATCTGCTCGGGCGGCGCCAGGATGCTCTTCGCGCGCTGGACCCGGAAAGTGTCAGGCTTGGTCGCGGCGAAGCCGAGAACAGCGGCAAGCAGAATGCCAACTACGGCAGCGATTGTGTAAAACATTGTTCCCTCCAGTACGGTATTGAAATTACAGAACGGCTGAAGCCTGCCTCTGCGGTTAAGTCGAACGAAGGCCCGCCAGATCGACATGGCGAACGAAGTTTTTCTGCAACACTAATCCGCGGGCAGGCCCGGGATCTCAAGCACGGGGCGGATTTCGACGGTGCCCACGCGCGCCCCTGGAATTCGCCCGGCAATGCCTATCGCCTCGTCGAGGTCCTTGGCGTTAACCAGGAAATAGCCGCCCAGTTGTTCGCGCACCTCCGCGAACGGACCGTCGGTCACCAGCCGTTTGCCGTCGCGAACCCGGACGCTGGTGGCGGTCGAGGTAGGCTGCAGCGGGGAGGTGGCCAGGAACTGGCCGTTCGCCTTGAGCTCGTGCGCGAGCGCAGTTGACTCTTTGTAGCAGTGTTCCCGCTCGGCTTCGTCCATGGCCTGCTCGCCCATGTAAATCAGCAACATGTACTTCATTTGTGTGCCTCCACCAGTAGGTCGAACGGCGGGCGCCCGGATCGACAACCCGCCGAAAAAATTCTTACAATCGGGTATGTCTGCTGACGCCACCACGGCTGTTGAAGCGGTCTATCGCTCCGATTGGGGCCGGATCGTCGCCACCCTGATCCGGCTCGTAGGCGACTTCGACCTGGCGGAAGAGTCGGCGCAGGAAGCCTTCGCGGCCGCCGTGGACCAATGGCGCGCCTCCGGCGTCCCCGAGTTTCCGCGCGCGTGGATCATCCAGACGGCACGGCACAAAGCCATCGACCGCATCCGTCACCAGGCGCGGTCCCAGAAGAAGCTCGAACTGTACGCCACCAGCGGGCTGGTCCGCACCGTCCAAGAGCCGGATTACGAAACCAGCGAAATTCCCGACGATCGCCTTCGCCTGATCTTCACCTGTTGCCACCCGGCGCTGGCTTTGGAGGCGCAGGTAGCGTTGACTCTGCGCACGCTGTGCGGCCTCGAAACGGGCGAGATTGCGCGCGCGTTTCTCGTGCCTCCGGCCACCATGGCGCAGAGGCTGGTACGCGCCAAGCGCAAGATTCGCGACGCCGGCATTCCGTATGTCGTGCCCGAGACGAGAGACATGTCTGAACGCCTCGACGCCGTGCTGACCGTGATTTATCTTGTCTTCAACGAAGGCTATGCGGCCACTCGAGGCGGGCCGCTGGTGCGGACCGATCTCTGCGCCGAAGCCATCCGCCTGGGGCGCCTGGTCCGGATGTTGACGGGACCGCAGCCTCCCGCCGAGGCTACTGCTCTGGTCGCCCTCATGCTGCTTCACGACGCGCGGCGAGATGCCCGTCTCGACGAGGCGGGCGATCTGGTGGTTCTCGATGAGCAAGATCGCAGCCGCTGGGATCAGGGACAGATTGCCGAGGCCCTGCCGCTGGTCGAGGAGGCTCTTCGTGGCGGGCCCGGTCCGTTCGCGGTGCAGGCGGCGATTGCCGCACTGCATTGCCAGGCGGCGCGAGCCGATGATACGGACTGGCCTCAGATCTTACGCCTCTACGACCTGCTCGAACGCCTGCAACCTTCTCCGATCGTGTCGCTGAACCGGGCCGTAGCGGTAGCAATGGCGCACGGACCTCAGCCCGCGCTCGCGCTCATCGATGAGCTCGCCGCTGACGGCGATCTCGACGGCTATCATCTGCTGCATGCCGCGCGGGCCGATCTGTTGCGCCGCATGGGATCCCCGGTTGAAGCGGCGAAGAGCTACGCGCGAGCTCTCGGGTTGGTCACCCATGACAGCGAGCGCCGGTTTCTCGAGAGGCGTCTGCGCGAAGTTCAGCCGCCGGCCGCGTGATGTGGGTTAATCGGAGATCTGGCGGCTGGTCGCCCCGGCCTGCGGCAAAAGCCGATTCGGGTTAGCTCCCGGATACGCCTGCAAGAATGCCGGCGTGGCAGGCTGAAGCCGGCTGAAGCCCGCTCCACGATCAGTCGGCGGCGCTTCCGTGCGACCGCATCGAGCGGGCGATCAGTCCCAGTCCCCCGACCAGGAGGACCAGCATCACGATGGTGTTGAACAGGCTGGTGGGCTGAAAGTAGATGTGCATGTTTGCGATTACACCCGCCAGGATGAAAAGAAACCCGGCGAGCGTGAGCAACCGCCCGATAAGACTCTTGCCGTCAAAGAACAGGATGCCGATGCCGAACAACATCGGGATCAGCGTAATGCCGAACGTGCTGGGGCCGTAGAAGCCCCAGTAGGAGCCCATCACGGTCACTTGATGGAACACGAGGTATGCCCCTACGCAGAACATGACGAAGCCGAGCAGGAAGTGGCCGAGGCCGCCAGGGGTTCCACCCACGTCGCTCAAATTACGGTCTGCCATGAGTTCGAGGATAACAGACCTTGGCAGCGGAATCCTCCGGGAAACCCTCGGGAACCCGGCCACGTACTCCCTGGCGGGGCGGACACGGAACATTGCGCGCCACACCTGCGTATTCTGTCTATGGAACGGTGAGGGAGGTGCAGTGATGTTTTGCGATCGATGTGGCACCAGGCTGCACGAGTCGGCGCGGTTCTGTCCGTCTTGCGGTAAGACCCTGGGGACCGTCCCGCTAATGCCGGTCCAGGGGCGGATTGCGGGCCACGTGCGGCTGCTGGGCATCCTCTGGCTCGCCCTTTCTGCATTTCGCCTGATCCCGGGGCTGCTGTTGGTGGCTATGTTCCGTCACGGGACCGTCTCCTTCCTGCCGCCGGAAGTCCCATTTTTTGTCCATGGCCTGATCAAGGCGGCTGGTGGATTGATTTTGGCCTCCGCCGCTCTTGGCATCATGGCGGGCTGGGGGCTGCTCGAGCGCCAGCCCTGGGCACGTATGCTGGCCATCATTATAGGGTGCTTCAACCTGATCGACATGCCGTTCGGCACGGGTCTGGGCGTCTATACGCTGTGGGTGCTGCTGCCGGCGAAATCGGAAGAGGAGTACCGGCAGATCGCCCGAGCGGCGTAGGGTGGCGCTGGCCCGACTCGTGCCAGGAATCGTGTACCACCCTAAGGGGCTGGCTCCAACGGGTCATTCCCCCTCTTCACGTTTGCCTTACACTGGAGTACGACATGAACATGAACCACTGCAGTGTGGTTTTAGGCAGTCTGCTCCTGTCCTTGATCGCGGTCGCACAAGAGCCGTATTTCAATCTGGATTTCGAAACCGCCACGCGCGGGCAACCCTGGAGTTGGTCGGGAGGCGGCGCCAGCTACCAAATCGGGGTGGATACTGCGGTGAAGTACTCCGGCGCCGAGAGTCTCCGCATCCGGTACATCTCCGGCCAATTCGGCTCGAGCATGGCCCAATTGTTGCCGCTAACCGCGCTCCGCATCCACCAGCAGCGTCCCAGGCCTCCTGGCAAAACGGTTCGTACGCATCATGTGCGCTTCAGCGGCTACATGAAGACCGATGCCATCACTCAGGGCAACGCAGGGCTCTGGCTGCGGGTGGACGGCGCCGCGGGGCCAATCTCTCTCGATAACGCGCCATCTGGAATCGTTAACGGAACCACCGACTGGCAGCCCTTCACGATCGACCGCGACATCGACCCGGCTGCTGCCGACGTGATTTTTGGCGCCTTCCAGTTTGGCAACGGGACCGCCTGGTTCGATAACTTCGCCCTCGCGGTCGACGGCGCGCCGTACCCGCAGCCTCCACCGCCTTATGTTGGCGAGCCGACCACCGCGCAACTGGATTGGGTCAGCAAATCCGCCAATCCCATCTCGACCCCCAACCCCGGCAGCGGCTTCGACGACCTCGCGCCCGTCGCGGGAATGGTCGGTGACGCCCACATTGTGGGCTTGGGCGAAGGCACGCATGGCACCAGCGAGTTCTTCCGCATGAAGCACCGGCTGCTCGAATACCTGGCTACCCAAATGGGCTTCACGGTTTTCGCCATCGAAGCCAACATGCCGGAAGCCTACGCGGTCAACAATTATGTTCTCAACGGAGCCGGCGACCCCAAGCAACTTCTCAAAGGAATGTATTTCTGGACCTGGAACACCCAGGAAGTGCTCGACATGATCCTGTGGATGCGGCAGTTTAACCTGTCCGGCCAGGGGCGGCTCCAGTTCACCGGATTTGACATGCAGTACGGCGCTGTCGCCGCGGTCAACGTTCGAAGTTTCGTCACCCGGGCCGATCCAGCATATCTGCCCGCGCTGAGCCAGGCGCTGGCTCTTGCCGCGCCGGTACAAACGAATTACCAGAGGGGCGTCTCACAATCCGCGGGCACCATTCAAGCCGCGGTCGACGCCGTCGATGCGGTCGTCGAGTATCTGACCCAGCATCGCTCCGATTATCTGGCCGGCTTCTCCGCAGCCGACGTGGATTGGGCCATCCAGAACGCCCGGATTGTCCGGCAGGCCACTTATATCGCGCTCGGCGGCTCGGCATACCGCGACCAGTCCATGGCCGCCAACATCGACTGGATCGCGCAGCAGAACCCGGGCGCCAGGATCGTCCTGTGGGCTCACGACTATCACATCTCCCGCACTGCTGGCGCCATGGGCTCCTATCTCGGCGCCGCCTACGGCAACGACTACCTGTCCGTCGGCCAGATCTTCCATGCCGGCATCTACAATGCGTTCAACAACGGCATTCTCGGTCCCAACGTCGCTACCACCTCATTTCCCGGAACCGTCGAGTATGTACTCCACTTTACCGGCATGCCGATGTTCATTCTGGACGTGCGCCATGCGTCGCGGGGCGACGCGGGCTCATCCTGGTTGCTCGGCGAGACCCAGTACCGCACGGTGGGAGCCGTGGCCTACGATGGCTTCGGCTTCACCAGTCAACTGACGAAGGACTATGACGTGCTGATCTACTTCGATCAGACCAGCGCCTCGCACCTGCTGCCGTTTTAGCCGGCGGGCTCATCGAGCCCCGCTGGTCAAGGAACCCCGTTTGGAGGCCGGACGACAGACGACCAAAAACGATCGTCTGTCCCACGGGCTACGCCAGCAAACGAGCGGCGGATTTCGCGAAATAGGTCAGGATGATTCCGGCGCCGGCGCGGGTGATGGAGGTCAGGCTTTCCATCATGGCGCGGTCGTGATCCAGCCATCCGTTGCGCACCGCCGCCATGATCATGGAGTACTCACCGCTCACCTGGTAGGCCGCAATCGGCACATCGAAGCGCTGGCGCGCCTGGCAAATCAGGTCCAGATACGGCATGGCCGGCTTCACCATGATCATGTCCGCGCCCTCCTGGAGGTCCAGTTCGATTTCGCGCATGGCCTCGCGGCCGTTGGCGGGGTCCATCTGGTAGCTGCGGCGGTCGCCGAACTGCGGCGCGGATTCGGCGGCCTCGCGGAAAGGACCGTAGAACACGGAGGCGAACTTGGCCGCATACGACAGGATGGGGATCTTCTCGTAACCGTTGGCGTCGAGGGCCTGGCGGATGGCCCACACGCGGCCATCCATCATGTCCGAAGGCGCCACAATGTGGGCCCCGGCGCGTGCGTGCGAGAGCGCGGACTTGGCCAGCCACTGAAGCGTGGTGTCGTTATCCACGTCGCCGTCCTTGATGAAGCCGCAGTGCCCGTGGCTGGTGTATTCGCAGTTGCAAACATCGGTCACAATCAGCAGCCTGGAGGTTTCGGCGCGGATCGCGCGGATGGCTCGCTGCACGATGCCGTGATCATCGTACGCACCCGATGCCATTTCGTCCTTGGATTCCGGCAGGCCGAAGAGGATGACGCCGCTGATCCCCAGCGCTTCCACCTCGGCGCATTCCTTCACAATTTCGTCGATCGACATCTGGTAATTCCCCGGCATGGAGCCGATTTCACGGCGCACTCCCTCGCCCGGGCAGACGAAAAGCGGCAGGATAAACTGCCCCGGATGCAGGTGGGTTTCACGTACCAGCCCGCGCAGGGACTCGGTCGCGCGGAGCCGGCGAAGGCGCTGTGTTGGGAAAGGCATCACCAGAATTGTAACTCCTGGAACTGGAAAAGAGCCGAGGGGGGCTTGACAAGCTCTTGTACATGGATAGAATAAGTCTCATCTAAGCGTTGGTTATGCAAATCGCTTGTGACCACAACCGTACCCAGATGATCGCCAGAAGAGACGGCGTGGAATACCTGGAATGCCTGGATTGCCGCCAGATCTTTGAGGCTGAAGACCTTGAACCCGTTCCCGTGGAGGAAGAAGAGGAATAGCGTTGCGCCGGGCTGACAGACGACTGCAAAACGATCGTCTGTCCCACGCGGGCTGACAGACGACTGAAAAACGATCGTCCGTCCCATGCGGGCTGACGGACGACTGCAAAACGATCGTCTGACCCACCGGCGCCGCATGCGATAGCATGGGGAATGCACGATCTCTCTTACTTCCGGAGCAACTTCGACCGGATTGCGGAACGGCTGGCCACGCGGGGCCCCATGCCCCAGCTCGACCAGTTCCGCGAGCTGGACCAGGAGCGCAGGACCGCCATCTTTCAGGCCGAGAAGCTGAAGGAGCGGCGCAACTCGACCAGCGCCGAAATCCCCAAATTGAAGCGCGAGGGAGTGGACACCACCGGGCTGCAAAAGCAGATGCGCGCCTTGGGAGAGGAGATTTCGTCGTTCGACGAAAAGGTAAAGGTCCTGGATGAGTCCTTCCGGGAATTGCTGGCAGGCATTCCCAATATCCCTCACGAATCCGTTCCGGTTGGCAAAACCGAAGCCGACAATGTCGAGGTGCGCCGCTGCGGCCAGCCTCCGCAGTTCGATTTCGAGCCGAAGGCGCATTGGGACCTGGGCCCGGAGCTCGGCATTCTGGACCTGGAGCGCGCCGCCAAGATCACGGGCGCGCGTTTTGCGCTGTATTGGGACCTGGGCGCGAAGCTGGAGCGGGCCTTGATCAACTTCATGCTGGATGTTCACAGCCGGGAGCATGGATACACCGAAGTGCTGCCACCCTTCATGGTGAATTCCCAAAGCCTGTTCGGCACGGGCCAGTTGCCCAAGTTCAAGGAAGACCTGTTCAAGTGCGAGGGCCACGATTTCTGGCTGATTCCCACCGCCGAAGTGCCTGTGACCAACATCTACCGCGACGAAACGCTGGAGGGCGATGCCCTGCCCATCAAGCTCTGCGCGTACACGCCTTGTTTCCGCAGCGAGGCCGGCTCGTACGGCCGCGATGTGCGCGGCATCATCCGCGTGCACCAGTTCCAGAAGGTGGAGCTGGTGAAGTTCACGCGCCCGGAGCAGAGCTATGACGAGCTGGAGAAGCTGACCGCGGACGCCGAGGACATCCTCCTCCGTCTGGGTCTCCCCTTTCGCACGGTGGTGCTCTCGACGGGCGATCTGGGCTTCTCCAACGCCAAGACCTATGACATCGAAGTCTGGCTGCCCGGTCAGAGTGGGTACAAGGAGATTTCGTCCTGCTCGAACTACGAGACCTTTCAGGCGCGCCGCGCGGGCATCCGTTTCAAGAGTGGGAAGAAATCGGAGTTCGCACACACGCTGAATGGCAGCGGCCTGGCGGTTGGACGAACCTGGGTCGCGATTGTGGAAAACTACCAGCAGAAGGACGGCAGCGTGGTGGTTCCGGAGGCATTGCGCCCGTACCTGAACGAAGAAGTGATCCGGCCGCGAAAAAGGTAGGGCAGACTGTAGCTTGCCCATCCCTTGAATCTGGCAAGCTAAAGCATGCCCCACTCAAACACTCGAGGAACGCTCCCAGTGAATACCAAACTGATGGGCGAGCTGGTGAGGCTCCGCTACAAACTGATGTGGGCCAAGACGCGCACGCGCAATGGCAAGATCGCGCTGTTCTTTGCGGGCTACATCCTGTTGATCATGGTGATGGCGATCCTGTCGGCCGGCGGTGTCGGCGCCGGTATTCTTGCCGTGCGCTCGGGCAAGGGCTATCCGGTGGCGGCTGCGCTGCTCGCCGGCCTGTTTCTTCAGGCGCTGCTTGCTACCGTGCTGCTGGGCTTCGGAATGACCGCCATCTTCTCGGACTCCGAAATGCGCCGCTATCCGCTCCGGGCTCCAGAGCGTCTGCTGGTGCGGCACCTGATCGGGATTCTCGATCCCTTTTGGTTCCTCATACTGGCGCTCGAACTGGGGCTGGCGCTGGGGATGTACATCTATGGCGCGGGATCGTTTTGGCTGGGGCTCATTGCCGTGCTGCTGCTGTTCGTTTCGAACTACCTATGTGCGCGTGTGCTGGGGCTCCTGGTGGAGCGGCTGGTGAGCAAGAAGGGCGGCTCCACCATCCTGCTGGGTGCGATCATGTGCCTTGGATTACTTCCAGCCGCGATCGGGCCGCAATTGAAGAAGGGCTCCCCCGCCCTTCGACCCATCATCGAGGTCCTGCGTTCGACGCCGCCCGCCGGCGCCGCCCAAGCCATGACCCATGTGGATCTTGCGGCGCTTGGGGGTCTGGCCATCCTGGCCGGGTGGATTATCGGGCTCACCGCGGCATTGGTTGTGTTGGAGCGTTGGCCGATGAAGGCGCGCGTGGCGCAGGCAACCAAACTGTCCTGGGACAGCCCCTACGAGCGCATCGGCGCCTGGCTGGGTCCGCAGAACGCCATCCTGGTCGGTCAGTGGCTGCGCTTTTATTCGCGGAACAATCGGTTCCGCATGATCTACCCGCTGGCAGTGCCGCTAACTGCTTTCCTGGTAGTGGTGTTCCCCAAGCAGGCAAGTCCGGACGGCCGATTCATGGTGGCCCTGGGGGCGTTCTCGATTGTCGGCTTCATGGGCACCGTGCAGTTCGCCGTAAACCAGTTCGGTTACGTGGGTGGGGGATTCCGGCGCTACATGCTGCTCCCTACGAATCCGGCTGCCGTGCTGCGGGCGGGAAGCTACACCTTCCTGCTGCTGGGTTCCGCCCTGATCCCTCTGGCCACGCTGGTGTTGATTCTCTTTCCACCGATTCCCCTGGACTGGCACACTGTGCTGATGTTTGTAGGCTCTGCGGTGACGGCCATGTTCGCCATGAATGGGATTGCCCTATGGGTGACCCTGCTGGCGCCGCGGCGCGGGAACTACAGCGCCAGTTTCGGCAACGACCTGTCCTTCGCCGCCAACGTGGTGGTGATAGGGGGCGTGATGGCCCTACTGTTCCTGCCTCGCGTCCTGGCCAGGATCTGGCCCGACGCGGTGGGGCCGGCGGCCTGGTGGATGGCCCTCCCGCTGGTGGCCTTGTCGGTGGCGTCCTACTTCACTTCGCTGCGCCGCGCGGAGCAAACCTTTGTGGCGCGGCGTGAACGGCTGTTGGCAATCATGGAAGGAAGAGCCTGACCTCATGGAAAATGCGATCCGCATCTCGAATCTGGTGAAGAAGTATGGCACGGTGATGGCCGTGGAAGACCTGTCGCTGCAGGTGCGTCCCGGGACCATGTTCGGCTTTCTCGGGCCCAACGGCTCGGGGAAGAGCACCACTATCGGATGCGTCACCGGCCTGCTGGACCCCACCGCCGGCGAAGTCGAGCTCCTTGGCGAACGCTTCACCACGGAGAGCGCCGCGCTCAAACGCCGCATCGGCGTGATGCCGGAGACTCTGGGCCTGTTCGAGCCGCTCTATGCTCACGAGTTCCTGGCTTTCATCGGGCGGATGTTCGGCCTCGACGAATCCACCACGCGCAAACGGGTTTCGGAGTTGCTGGCGGCCCTGGAACTGACCGACACTTCCAAAATGCTGTCCGAATACAGTACGGGCATGCGCAAGCGCGTGGCC
>JAIQFL010000034.1 GCA_020073365.1 Terriglobia bacterium
GGGCGCCAGTCCGGAGGGGGCCAACGATCGCGGCGCTTTGGCCACGCGGAAGCAGCCAACTGGCTAGGAAAAGATCAGGGCAATAGGGAGAGAGAGGTGGTGTTGCTGGGGGCGTGCCTCCACAGCCATCCTCAAGAACTCAAATCCAGGACTTCGTCGGACATTAACTTATTGAGGGCCAAAAATGGTCTTGACAATGGGGTCCACTTTAGACCATCGTTTTTTGTGGTCTGTCTTGCTTCTCTTCGATCCCGGCTGGAAGCGAGCCAGCCAGCCGCCACGTTACGAAGATTGCGGCCTCGTCGGGGATCCGATGCGGGAGGTGTCGACGGGAGAAAGCCATAGCCGTTTAGCGGGAAGACAGACCACAAAAAACGATGGTCTGTCCCACCGGACTCTAAGCGAGTAGTGGCCCGCTGGCCCAGACGTTCTCAAATGAAATGTGCTCTATCGGCGATCCCAGTTCACGCGCAGATTGTCCCGGCCATTGGTGGCATCCAACGTAATCCGGTAGATGCTCTCACTACCCCGCATGCTGATATACATGGGGCCACGCAGGCGGAGCATGCGTTCGTCGGCTGCCACGTCGGCTTTCAGGACGTCCCCTTCCCTGCCGATGACGCTTCCGGCGAAGGTGATGGGCCGGCCGCTGTCGGTGCGGAACGTGACCTGAATCCGGCCTCCGCGATCGATATCGACGGTCGCATCGAAGAGTTGCTGGGAACCAACGCCGGTCAGCGTCGAGCCTCCCCGGCCCGGGGAGCTGAAGTGAATGACATTGTTCCAGGCGAAGCCACCGTCACGCCCCCTGTCGCCGTCACGGCCCCTGTCGCCGTCTCCCCGTGGGAACTCGGGGAACCGGTTAGTGTCGGGCGGTGGAAAATTGCCGCTGGCAGCGATCGCCCAACTCAGGCGGAAATGGTAGCGCCCGAAGCCCCCATCGCGGTCACGGATGGCTATGACGGCAGTGAAGTCGTTGCGGGGCGATGGCTCCGCCACCAATCGGATCTCATTGCGGCTGTCAATCACTTCAAACCTGAAATCCCGGAAACCGCGATCCGGTATTGGCACATTGCATTCTGACCCATCGTCCCGCGCATCACGGCCGGAGAGAGTGCGGACGAAGACCTCGTCGCGACGTACGTTGACTTCCACCTGATCGTCCACCTGGAGGCGGATGTCGCATTGGCCCTTTCCCAGTGGAACATCATTGCGGGTCATTCTTTGAATTCGGAACCGCGTGTCGGCTACGGCTGGCAGCGTGGCCAACAGCGAGAGGATTGTAATCCCGATACGAGCAAGAGTAGTGGATCTCATTACCTTCAGCATACCTGCTCGAAGGGGAGTGCGCGAGGGAAGTGCAGATTAATTTTGTTCATTCAAAGCGCATTGGTCTGTCCGTACACCGTTGTTTTCTTAGAGTTTCCGATTGAATCCGTGCTTTACTTCTCGGGGAATCTCGACTAGAATACACCCTGATCCACTGGACTAAAAAGCACGAAGGAGACGGGAGATGGGAACCAACGTTGCGGCTCCGGGCGGTAACCAGGAGCAGTCGATCAGCCTGCTAAACAAGGTCCCGTTTGGCGCGATTATTGGAGGGCCGCTCAAAGCCGCCGTGGAGGCGCAGGCGGCGGCCGCGGTAGCGTGCGCGGACTTCATCCAGAAGATCGGATTCGATCCGATTCTGGACAGCGCGGGCAAGCCAACTGGACAGAGCAGTATCAAGAACATCACGTTTACATTCGAGCGCCAGGTGCCGCCGCCGCAGGCGGGCGGGACACCCACTACCGCCAGGTTTACGCTTACGGTCCCGCTACTCAGCATCATGCCGCTTCCCTTCATCCGGATCGAAAGCCTGACGGTGAATTTCAAAGTGGCCATCTCCGCGATCGACGAGCGGAGTGCGACGGAGCGCAATGCGGTCGATGCGGAGGGCAAACTGGAGGGTTCGGTGGGCTTCGCCATGTGGAAGGTAGGGGTGAGCGGCAGCGTTTCCAGCAAGAAAGACTCCACCGCGACGAACACGTCCAAGTACTCCGTAGAACAGACCATGGACGTCAGCCTTCACGCGGTGCAAGACGATATGCCGGCAGGCCTGGCGAAGGTCCTCGATCTGCTGAAGGATGAGATTAAGCTGACCCCGCTGCCTTCCGCATAATATTCCATGCCAGAACTTTATCAGATTGCCGGCGCAATTCTGCGCGACGTGTCGCAGGCGCGATTCCTGTCGGATATGTATTCGCGACAGATCAGCTTCTCCTATGAGAACGACTCGCTGCTGCGGCGCTTTCCAGTTCCCAGGGCCGAAATCGAAGAGGTGGAATTCAACCTCCCATTTATCGTCACGGAGGTGAAAGCAGATCCGAACCGGCACCAGTCTCGCAATGCGGCGATTGGTAGAATCTTTGACGACTACAGCCTGCGCATCGTCCGGGCCGGCCTGACGCCCGTCCAGAAGGCGTTTGAGGACGCCGCGAAAGGCCTCACGGACCAACAGAAAGACAAGAAGATCGCCGCCGACCGGTTCGAAAAGTTGATCCTCTCCGACGACTACCGCGTAACGTTGCACGGCCGGTTGTTGCGTTATCTCAACGAAGAAACGGAAAAGCTCCTGTCCAAGAAGGATGACGGGCCATTCGATACTGGTACAGCGCTGGATGAGATCGGCAAGGTCATCGCGGCCGTCAAGACCGAGCCTGCGGTCGCCGGGTTTTCGGCGCAGGTCCAAGACCTGGATGCCGCCTTCAAAGAGGCAGGTGCGTCGATCGCGGCGGCACTCACCGAAATGGCCGCCAAGGTGAACTCCGCATACAAGAAGTACCCGGACTACAGCGTGGAGGTGGATATCAACCCGCAAGCGCTGCAGGGCAATCCGGCGGCCGCGTCCTATATTAAAGTCAAGGCCGTGGTCAAGAACTACCGATGGTCCAAAGTGGATGTGGACACCAAGGACATGAGGAACATCCGGACTCTGGCGCCGGAGTAGACAGGGAAAGAGCGAGGAGTCAGTGGCGTTACAACCAGGCGATCCCGAAGCAATGCAGTTGTACCAGATCATCGGCGCGCCGCTGCTGGCAGTGGTGCAGGCGGAGGTGCAGGCCACCCAGGTGAGCGCCCAGTTCATCAAGGCTGTGGGCTTCAAACCGCGATCCGCAGCGGGGGGACCAGAACCGGCGCAGCCTACACCCCCACAGCCGGAAGGCGGCAAGCCGCCGGAAACCGCAGCAACGCCGGCACCCGCGCAACCGGAGGGCGGCAAACCACCTGAAACCGCAGCAGCGCCTGCGCCGGTGAAAGCCCGGCCAGAGAACGCGCTTCAATTCGAGGGCTCCATGGGGGAACTCCAGATGGCTGAGTTTGCCGTCAACCGCGTCGACTCGGATGGCAAGACCCATCCTCACGTGGTGAAGGTTCCCGTCCTGTCGCTGTTTCCGATTCCTCTGCTGCAGGTCAAACACGCCGAGTTCGAATTCGACATCCGGATCCTGAGCCGCGCGCCGCTCGAATCTCCGGAGGAACACGAACAGGACGTGCACACCGGCCGCTCACCCTCGAAGAACTTCCTCGCTCCGGACCGCGTGGAGTTGAAAGGCCTGCTGGCGCCATCGTCCGGCAAGGGCGAGAGCACATCCGCCATGAGCATGAAGGTGAAGATCCGGATGGAGCAGTCCGATGTTCCCGCGGGGCTGATGAAACTGCTCAGCATCATGGACCAGAACGTCTCCGCCACGCCGGTGGCGCTTCAGCCGGAAGAGCGGAAGGAGTAGGACAGTGGCTAAGAATCCGGCTGAAGCGTCGAAGGTGCCAGGGATGGTTTGCCCGCAATGCGCGAGCCGTATCGTCGTGACGATGGAGCAGTTGCTGGCGGCCGCGCCCATCCGTTGCGGGAACTGCGGCCTGGAGCTGACGGTGGACCGCGAGCAATCGCGGGATGCCCTTCAGTCGTTGGAGGAACTGCGGCGGAGCCTACAACAGTTTCGGGGGGCGCAATAACGGGCGGTATGCGAGAAGCGATCTGCGGATTGTTGAACCGGCTGGCGGCAGGGATCCGGCGGTCTTTGCGGCCGGAACTGATCTTCCTGCGCATCGGCCCGGATTTCTGTTTTCCGGAAAGCATCGTTCCAGCGCAGATCCCATGCGCGGTTTCCAGGAATCTGGACGGCTTGGACTGCGTTCTCGAATTGCGCCCGGAGGAACCGTGGGGCCTGGTCCGCTTGTATGAGCTGCTGGGGCAATTGAGGCTAGACTCTGGACCCCGGGTTTGATCCGCTCGCGGACTGGTTCTATCCGCTCGAGGCTGGAATCACGATGGAGCGGTTGCGGGACCAGATGGAAGCCCAGGCTGCAGCCGGCAAAGAAGCGTTGAACCAGCGACTGGCCCTGGCTAGCCAGATTCACGGCGCGGACGAGTGGCTCGTGGAGGAGGCCGCCAGTGCGCGGGGCCTGGAATTGGGGGGCGATATGATTGCCGCAACCATCGCAGCCGACCATTACCTGACCCGCACCGTCTGCCCGCAGTCATTCGAGCGAAGACTGCGTGGAAAGAGGTGGCAGGAGTATGCCAACCAGCGTCTGCAACAGGTAGGTGCAAGGTTCTCAGGCGCGATGCTGCTCTGGGCGGTGCTGGAGCGTATCCCCGTGAACTGGATCCCCGGGCCCACGCTGTTCGCACAGATGGGCGCACGGCTCGAACAGGAAGGGTTTGATTCCGTCTCTATCGAGGGCAGTCTAACGCCCCCATTTCCCGGCGGCGCGGACTGGGTTCGCGCCGAATGCGCCGCGGAAATTCAGCGTCTGAAGAATGGCGATATCGACGGGCCCTGCGCGGCGGTGGTCTATTGGCCGGACAGAGTTGCGGCCGTGGTGCTGGCGACCCGCGCCGGGGTTACCACGGCGTTCAGCCCTCGCCTCCATCGCCAGGGCGTCCAGTTGCAGTGGGACGGCGCCGGCGCTGTAACGGGCGTGCTCTTGCTCCCCGCCGTTGAAAGGCCGCCCTCAGGCTGGCTCATGAGGTTCTGGCGCGCGGTAGGGCAGAACGATCGGGTATGGGGATGGATCCGCGGGCGGCGCATACGGCGGAAGGACGGGTGACACCTTGAGACTGAATTCGAAGATCTTCATGTCTGGTTACGCGCAGGCCTTTCCCAAGCCGGCGCTCACGACGTCGGCGATCCAGGGGTTGAATGAACTGCTGGCATCCGTCGAGCAGGACGCGGATATAAGCGATATCCGCTGGGTCGCCTATATGCTGGCCACTGTCAAGCACGAGTGCGCCAACACCTGGCAGCCGATTCTGGAGCGCGGCTCCACGTCCTACTTCGACAAATACAACGCCGGGACTGCCATCGGGGCGCGATTGGGGAACACCCAACCCGGGGATGGCTTCAAGTACCGTGGCCGCGGCTACGTGCAAATCACCGGGAGGAATAACTACGGGGCGCTGGGAAAGGCGCTGCGCCTGGGCACCCAGATGCTGGACAATCCCGAGCTGGCACTGAAGCCGGAGATCGCCTACCAGATCATGTCGTACGGCATGCGGCGCGGCGCATTTACGGGCCGCAGGCTGGCCCAGTTCTTCCAGGGTCCGGAGTGCGACTATCTGAACGCCAGAAAGATCATCAATGGACTCGACCAGGCGCAGAAGATCCAGGGCTACGCAATCGCCCTGGAGCGCGTCTTGACGGCGGCTGCGCAGACTCGCACCAGTGCCGCGGTGCCCGCCATGCCGGCGCGCGCCGCCGCAGCGCCGGGTGTTGAGCCGGTGCCTCCAGTGCCTCCAGTAAGCCCCGTGCCGGGGTCGGTGTGACTCGGGTACCGCTCGCTGACGCTCAGGGCTCGGATCGGAGCCACGATCGTGAAAGAATCGCCCGCAAGCGGGCGAGGCAGGCGGAATCGCCTGCCCCACATTGGCACCTCAGGGCTTGCGTTTGAGTGGGGCAGGCCCTTTCGCCTGCCAACCGATTTTTCACAGCTTCTGACTCTGACGCGCGCGGCTGCGATCGGCTGTCCCAGCGCCTGTTAGAATCAGATATGACCGCATCCGAGGAGCGCCGCAGGGCGCTCGACGACATCCTCGAGCAACGTGTTCTCATCATCGACGGAGCGATGGGGACCATGCTGCACCAGGTGCCGCTTTCGATCGAAATCGATTACCTCGGCCGCGAGAACTGTCCCGAGATCCTGAACGTCACGCGGCCGGATGTCATCCAGGGTGTTCATCGGGCGTACCTGGAGGCGGGCGCCGACATCATCGAAACCAATACTTTTGGCGGCGCGCGGATGACGCTCGAGGACAACAAACTCGAGGACCGCGCTTACGAGCTGAACCTTCGGGCGGCCAGGATCGCGCGCCAGGTGGCCGACGAGTTCTCTACGGCGGACAAGCCCCGCTTTGTCGCGGGCTCCATCGGGCCGACCACCAAGAACGTGAACACTACCGGCACGGCCACGTTCCAGCAGTTCCGCACCGACTACTACCAGCAGGCCAAGGCGCTGATGGAGGGCGGTTCCGATTTTCTGATGATCGAGACCTGTTTCGATACGGGAGCCCTCAAGGCCGGACTGGTCGCCATAGAGCAACTGCGGCGGGACCTCGGGATGGCCATCCCGGTGATCGCTTCGGTGACCATCTTCGATACCGGCACGATGCTGGCGGGACAGGCCATCGATGCCCTGTACACCTCCATCGCGAATCACGAGTTGCTGGCGATCGGCATGAATTGTGCGACCGGGCCGGACCTGATGACGGACCACATCCGCACCCTGCACCACATGTCCTCCTTCCCCATTTCCTGCTATCCGAATGCGGGCCTGCCGGATGCGGAGGGGAATTTTCCGGAAACTCCCCAATCGCTGACGGCGCAGTTGGACCGGTTCCTCCAGCACGGCTGGCTGAACATCGCCGGCGGTTGCTGCGGCACCACCCCGGCCCACATCCGCGCCATCGCGGACGCCGCACAGAGCAGGAAGCCGCGCAAGGTCCCTGGGCGATCGCACCGCGCGTTTTACTCGGGCATAGACCTGGTGGAGGCCGAGGAGAGCAGCCGGCCCCTGATCGTAGGCGAACGGACCAACGTCATCGGGTCGCGGCTGTTCAAGAACATGGTGGCGGCAGAGAAGTGGGAAGAGGCCACCGAGATCGCGCGCTGGCAGGTCAAGAACGGCGCGCACATCGTGGACGTGTGCCTGCAAAGCACGGACCGCGATGAGATGGACGACATTCCGCCCTTCTACGAAAAGCTGATCCGCAAGGTCTATGCTCCGGTGATGATCGATACCACCGATCCCAGAGCGCTGGAGTTGGCGCTCACGTATTGCCAGGGCAAGAGCATCATCAACTCCATCAACCTGGAAGATGGCGAGGAGAAGTTCGAGCGCGTCTGCCCGCTCGCCAGGCTCTACGGCGCGGCACTGGTGGTGGGCTCGATCGACGAAGACAAGCTGCAGGCGCAGGCCTTCACGCGCGAGCGTAAGCTGGCGGTGGCCGAACGCTCGGTCGGGCTACTCACGGAGAAGTACGGCATTCCGGCCGAAGACATTATCATCGATCCGCTGGTATTTCCCTGCGCCACGGGCGATGCCAATTACATAGGCGCGGCGGTGGAGACCATCGAAGGGATCCGGCTGGTGAAGGAGCAGATCCCGTTCGTCAAGACGGTGCTGGGGATTTCGAATATTTCGTTCGGGCTGCCGGCCTCGGCGCGCGAAGTGGTGAACTCCGTCTTCCTGTATTACTGCACCAAGGCGGGGCTGGACCTGGCGATCGTCAATGCCGAGAAGCTGGAGCGTTTCGCCTCGATCCCGGAGGAGGAGCGCCGGCTGGCGGAAAACCTGCTGTTCAATTCGCCTCCGGTCGACGCCGCCGACGAGTCGCGCACGGCGCCCGAGGACTGGCGGCAGCAGACCGCGGAGCAGAAGGCCGCCATCAACCAGTGGCACATCGCCGCCATCACGGAGCATTTCCGCAAGACCGGCAAGCGCGTGAAGCAGCACGCCGAGGACCTGCCGCTCGACCAGCGCCTGGCCAATTACATTATCGAGGGCACGAAGGACGGGTTGGTCGCGGACCTCGACCGGAAACTGGCTGAAGGCGCCGCGCCGCTGGATGTGGTCAACGGGCCGCTGATGGCCGGGATGTCGGAAGTCGGCCGCCTGTTTAACAATAACGAGCTGATCGTGGCGGAGGTGCTGCAGTCTGCCGAAGCCATGAAGGCGGCGGTGAGCTACCTGGAGCGGTTCATGGAGAAGGCCGACACGGCCGCGCGCGGGAAAGTGATCCTCGCCACCGTGAAGGGCGACGTGCACGACATCGGCAAGAACCTGGTCGAGATCATCCTGGCCAACAACGGCTATACCGTGGTGAACCTGGGGATCAAGGTGTCGCCGGACGCGCTGATCCGCGCGTACCAGGAGCACAAACCGGATGCCATCGGGCTTTCCGGCCTGCTGGTGAAGAGCACTCAGCAGATGGTCATCACGGCGACCGACCTCAAGACCGCCGGGGTGATGGTGCCCTTGCTGGTGGGCGGCGCGGCGCTTTCCGAGAAGTTCACGCGGAACAAGATTGGACCGGCATACGGCGAGGCGGTATGCTACGCCAAGGACGCCATGACGGGGCTCAGCCTGATGAACCGCATCATGGATCCGGCGGAGCGGACCGCGGTGCTCGAGAGTCACCGGTTCCTGGAAGCCGTCGCCCAACCTGAAGCAGCGCCGGAATCGCTGGCCCCTTTGACCACCCGCCGCAGCGCCAAGGTGCGGACCGACGTTCCGATTCCGGCCGCGCCTTATTCGGACCGGAAGGTGCGGGATCTGCCGCACCTGGCCGAACTGTGGAGCTACATCAACCCGTATATGCTCTTCGGGCGGCATCTGGGCTTCAAGGGGAACTTCGAGAAGGCCCTGGCGGAGCGTGACGAGAAGGCTTTGGAACTGCTGCACAACATGGAGGAGGTAAAGCAGGAAGCCGCGCGTTTCATGAAGGTAAGAGCGGTGTGGCAGTTCTTCGAAGCCGAGCGCGCCGGCAACGCGATCCAATTGTTCGCGCCGGGTGGAGTTGCTCCCATCCACACCTTCCAGTTCGGCCGGCAGCGCCGCGAGAATGGCCTGAGCCTGAGCGATTACATTCTGGATTCCGAGGACGGCCGGCGCGACCACCTGGCGCTATTCGTGGTGACGGCGGGGGCGTGCATCCGGGAACGGTCGGAGGAATGGAAGCGGGCCGGCGAGTTCTTCAAGGCGCACGCCATTCAGGCGCTGGCTATCGAAACGGCTGAAGGCACGTCGGAGTGGCTGCACCGGCGCATCCGCGAGGACTGGGGCTTCCCCGATCCGCCCACCACCACCATGCACGACCGTTTCACCTCGAAGTATCGCGGGAAGCGGTACAGCTTCGGCTATCCGGCGTGTCCGAATCTGGACGACCAGCAGGGCCTCTTCCACCTGCTGAAGCCCGAGGATATCGGCGTACACCTGACCGAAGGCATGATGATGGAGCCGGAAGCCAGCGTGAGCGCCTTGGTGTTCCACCACCCGGATTGCGCGTATTTCACGACGGATGAGGGGGAAGGAGTGTAGTCTTGTAACTGAAAAAAACAGATAGACGATCTCCTAAACGAGGAAGATCAAGAGCAGGCAACCAAATGACCACAGACGAACGTTTGGACCGCATTGAGAAGTCGATTGAGAATCTTACCCGGTACGTGCAGGATTTTCGCACCGAAACCGCCAACCGCTTCGAGATCATGGACAGCCGCCTGACCGCTCTTGCGGCTGTCTACGGGAGCGTGGAGGCGCGCATGGCGCCCCTCGCGAAAGCGATTCCCGACTTCGGCGCGATCGCCAGCCGGCTGCAGGTCGAGCAGTCGCGGATTGCGAAGCTCGTCGAGCCCGCGGCGTAAGCGACTATTGCCCCCCGCCCACAAGAAGCCGATGAGAGGGAGCCGCGCCCTCTCGCGGCCCCGCAATAGCCGGCCCATTGCACAGCGCGGCCAGCCATTGGGGCCGTGATACGCTGAAAAACTATCGCATGAAGAAGCTCCTACCGTCCTTGCTGCTGGCCGCAAGTCTGTTAGCCGCAGCGCCCCAGAAGCCGAAGCTGGTTCTATTCATCGTGGTCGATCAGTGCCGCTATGATTACCTCACCCGGTACGGTAAAGAGTTCCGAGGCGGCTTCGACCGTTTGCTGCGAAACGGCGCGAGCTTCACCAACGCGCAGGACAATTTCTTCCCGACCCTGACGGCGGTGGGTCACGCAATCCTCCTCACCGGCGCTATGCCTTCCGCCACCGGTATCGTTGGCAACGACTGGTTTGATCGCCAGACGGGGAAGCACGTGACCAGCGTATCCGACGATGCCACACGACTGGTCGGAACGGACGGAGCCGAAGGGGCTTCGCCTCGCCGGTTGCTGGTGCCCACCGTTGGAGATGAGCTCAAGAAGGCGAATGGTGGCCGGCCGCGGGTCTTGGGGATTGCCGTGAAAGACCGAAGCGCCATCCTGCTGGCTGGACAAAAGGCCGACGGCGCCTACTGGTTCGATGACAAGAGCGGCATGTTCG
The DNA here is from genome assembly GCA_020073365.1 of Terriglobia bacterium. Classification (GTDB taxonomy): domain Bacteria; phylum Acidobacteriota; class Terriglobia; order Bryobacterales; family Bryobacteraceae; genus JAIQFL01. The sequence continues at coordinate 10,563 of JAIQFL010000034.1, forward strand.
TGACCAGCAGCTATTACCGGTCCGCGCTGCCGGACTGGGTGCGGACATTCGACGATGGCCACCCCGCGGACCGATACCTGGGCGTCACCTGGCTGTCCCACCGGATCCCCAAGGATGGTAGCCCCTTGTACAAACCCGTCGAACGGAGTCCGTTTGGACTCGAACTGATGGAGGCGCTGGCCGAGCACGCCCTCCAGGCCGAAGAACTCGGCAAGCGGGGCGAGACGGACCTGCTGGCCCTCAGCTTTTCATCCACCGATTATGTCGGCCATGACTACGGGCCTGACTCGCCGGAGGTGCACGAGGCCCTCCTGAGCATGGATCGGCTTCTGGAGAAGCTTTTTCAAGCGGTCGATCGCGAGGTTGGTCTCTCATCGGTGCTGGTTGTCATGACATCGGATCATGGGGTTTCACCGCTGCCCGAGGTGAGCCGCGCCCGGAAAGTACCGGGTGGCCGCCTTCCGTTGGCCGCCATCAGCGACTGGGTCCAGGCCGCGCTGGCTTCGAAGTACGGACCGGGCAAGTGGGTTGCCGGCTGCTGGGACCTTCTGATCTACCTGAACCGGAACCTGATCGCGCAGAAGAAGCTGGATGTGGCCGATGTGAACCGGGCGGCCGCCGAGGCGCTGCTCCGCATGCCCCACATCGCGCGGACTTACACGCGCGAGCAACTGATTGACGATCCCGCGGTTCGCGACAAAACGGACCGCCGTGTCAAAGAAAGCTACGACACGGTCCGAGGTGCCGACATCGAGTTCCTGCCGCAACCCTATTGGGTGTTCACCACAGACCAAACGATGCACGGAACCACATATGACTATGACACCCACGTGCCCCTGATCTTCATGGGTTCGGGCATCCGCGCCGGGCGATACGATTCTACCGTCCCGACGAATGACATCGCGCCGACGCTGGCGGAGATCCTCGGCGTGCCCAAGCCGAGCGGCTCGGTCGGGCGCATCCTCTCGGAGATGTTCACGCAATAGTGGGGCGGACCCCATATTATTAGAAATCATAGGCCGCAGCGGTCTTGCAAGATCAGCCGCACATGCCGTCGGAGACCGCGCCAGGAGGCCCGCAACCACGCTCCGCCCTGGCCCTGGGAGCGTAGGTTTTTTTTCGAAGCTCTTTGTTTCAACAGGATACCTCGGCGCCCGAGACTGCTTACACGGTGATAATACGGTGTATCCCGTTGTTCGGGGGCGCTCTTTGGCACATCATGAATGGGCTTTTGGGGACAGGTACATTGACAGGCGAGTTGATCGGTGTTACGTCTAAACCTAAATCGAACTTAAGGTCTTGAGACGTAGTGGTGTTTTCTTAAAAGGAACACTCAAATGATAAAGAAGCCGCCCATGACCCCCGCTGGTCCCAATCGCATCGACGGGAATAGCCGGTGGCGGCATTCTCTCCCTTCTGCGGCTATTCTCTCATCTCAAGGAGGACAAATTGCGTAATTGTCTAGGAGTGGGGCTGCTGGCCCTGGTTTTCCTGCTGGCAATGCCCGTGTTCGCGCAGATCGCCGCCGGCGTCATTTCCGGCAGGGTTACCGATCCTTCTGGGGCGGTCGTACCCGCGGCACAGGTCACGGTCATCCAAACCGAAACCAATACTGAAAGCAAAAGTGAGACTAATAGTGACGGTGTATACCGCGTGCCGTCCCTCCGCCCTGGCCCCTACCGGGTGAGCGTCACGGCTACCGGATTCAAGCTGAGTGTGCGCGACGGCCTCACCCTCCGCATCGGCGAGGATCTCGGGGTGGATGTCAAGCTCGATGTCGGCGCGGTTACCGAATCCATCCAGGTCACCGGTGCGCTTCCCTTGCTGGAGACGCAAACCTCGTCCACTGGCCAGGTGATGGAGGGCTCGTATCTCTACGCGCTGCCCAACTACCAACACTGGGAAAAGGGCGTGCTGTACTATACTCCCCAAGTCCAGCACAGCAACGCCGCGTGGCCCGGTTCGTTGGGCAATTGGTCCATCAACGGCGGCAATAACTACCAGATCGGCTACTTTGAAGACGGCCAGTTGGCCACCACGATGAACGGTGGCACCACCTTGAATTCCGTCTCGGTGGGTGTGGAGGAGGTCAAGGTGCTGACCAGCGCCTTGCCGGCCGAATACGGCCACGCCACCACCGGCCTCATCAGCGTGGTGAAAACGGGCGGTACCAACGTGCTACATGGCACCGGCGGCGAGCTCTTCAAAAGTAGCCCCATGGTCCACCGCCCGTTCTTCCAGTTGACAACCCTCCCGCAACAAGGCGTTACTCAACTGTTCCAGCAACCGGATTTCATGTTGTCCGGGCCGGTTTACATCCCCAAGCTCTATAACGGTAAGAACAAGACCTTCTTCGAGGTGGCGGGCTCATACCACATCGACCAGAACACCAATCAGGCCGCCTTTACGGTTCCCACGGCCGCGGAGTTGTCCGGCGATTTCAATTTCCCGGGCACAACGCCGAACCAGATCTACGACCCGAACAGCACCAGCGGGACCTTCGCCGCCGGCAACCTGTCGCGCACTGCCTTCCCCAATAACCAGATCCCGGCAAGCCGGTTCAGCAGTATGTGGAATAAGATAGCGGCCAACAAACCTTTCGCCGCGCCCCAATCGGGAAGCGGCATCTTTACGCCTACCGGCCCCAGCAACAACATCAATAGCAGTGCCGTCGGAAAGTACTATAACATCACCAGCCAAGTCCGCGTGGACCACACTTTCACAGACAGGTTCAAGGTGTTCGGCAGCTACTCCACGGGACAGCAACACCAGCCCGGGATCAACAGCGTGGTCACCTACGCGCCTTTCGACGCCAATCAGTTGGTCACTTATACTGTGCAAAACGCGGCTACCATCGGGTTGACCTACACCATCTCTCCCACCCTGATCAGTGAGACCAGAGTGGGTGAATACCGGCAGACCAATAACCCGCGGACAACCTCGCCGGACGACATGTTTGCGCTCGCCAAGACTGTTCCCAACCTCCCGGCAGATGTATACCTCAACCCGCTCAACGTCGGGTTCGGCCTCGGTCAGGGTAACAACCAGGGCAAATACGGCAATGGCGGACTCGGCCAGGGAACCCTGAGCGTTGCGGTGAACAACAACCACCAGTTGCGCCAGGACTTTACCAAGGTCTGGGGCACGCATTCCTTCAAGTTCGGGTACGAGTGGCTGTGGCAAAACTACGTCGCCCACAACATCGGCAACCCGCGTTTGTCCCTCACCTTCGGCGGCACCAACGGCATTGGGCCCACCGGGACAGGCATCCCCAATACGGGCGGTATCGGGCTGGCGGACGTCATGCTCGGGTACGTCACCAGCTACAGCTACGCCCAGCAAGGCGCCAGCACCCTTCCTGAAGACTCTATCCACAGCTTCTATTTCCAGGATGACTGGCGGATCCTTCCCAAGCTGACCCTCAATCTAGGTCTTCGCTACAGCACCGAGAGCCCGCCGCACAGCAAGTTCCCCGGACAACTCAGTAACGGAAGTCTGACGGTACCGGACAACGTTTATCCTCAGTCGGTCCCCGGCGTCATTACCTGCCCGCCTGGCGGATGCATGGGCGGGTGGGTCCAGCCCAAGGGCGGGATCTACAACCGCGATAACAACAACTTCCAGCCCCGCATCGGCCTGGCGTACAATATCGAGCCGAATACAGTCATCCGCGCCGGCTTCGCGCTTTTGACGCTGGATCAGAACCTCGGGTACACTACCCAAAACGAGATCGGCGGCGCCAGCTTCTTCCAACAGAACGTCGCCCAGCAGCCCAATGTATACACTCCGCTGTTCAATATTAACCAGGGTGTGCCGGCGTTCGTTCCTAACCCGACGCTGGCGAACGGAACCATACCTACCACAGCTTCCTCACCGTCGGGTCGCGGCACGCTGACCGTGTACCCCGCCAACTACCACAACCCCTATACGCTGAACTGGAACATCAGTATCCAGCACGCGCTAAAGAAGGACTACCTGTTGGAATTGGACTATGTCGGCAGCCACAACGTGGGCTTCGGGGGCAGCATCAACATGGACTCGCGGCCGTACGGGACCGGTATCGACCCGAACGGGAATGTGATCGATCTGACCCAGCCCGCCAATTGGGCCTACCGCAACACCTGGACTTCCAACTCGTCGGCCGTCAACGGCACGCAAGCCTACAAGCCCTATCCCAATTGGAACCAGGTCAACCTGCAGTGCAACTGCGTCAGCATGATCTACCATTCGGGAACCGTCAAGGTCGAAAAGCGGTACTCGTATGGCCTGTCCTTCCTGACGTTCGCCACCTGGCAGAAGGGCTTGACCACCAACTGGAACAGTCAAAATCTCTACCAACCAATCAGCGTAGGCCGATCGGTCACGGGCATCACCCAGAAGTACCGCTTCACCAGCTCCATGACCTACGAGCTGCCGCTCGGCAAGGGCAAACACTTCATGAACCAGGGACGCCTGAAGAACTGGCTGTTTGGCGGCTATAGCCTTTCGTGGAACTTCTCCGTCTGGGCCCCCAGCGCTCTCAGCACCGGCTACTCGGGCGCCTCCTACGTCAACCCCGCAACCGGCGCACTAGGGGGCCGGCAGGATTATCCGGGCTACGAGCCGTTACCCGGCAGCAGCCTCTTCCGGATTCAGGACCCGCACCTTCGGGATAACTGGCAGGACCTCGGTGGCAACCGCTTCGCACAGTCGGCCCAGAACCCTCTGGTCACCAACTGCGGTACGGCGATCCCCAACTGGGGTAACAATTGCGTCGTGGTCGCTCCCTCGTTTACCAATGGCAACATGCCGACGAACATGTGGAGACCGGAACGGATCATCGGGGCCAACCTGTCGATGTACAAGGACTTCCCGATCAAGGAGCGGTTCAAGGCGCAACTCCGGCTGGATTTCTTCAACCCGTTTAAGTGGTACAACTGGAACACGCTGGTCACCACGATGAGCCAAACCCAGCCGGCGCTTTTTGGCACAATTCCTCTCGGTGATTTCGGGGATTCCACCGAAGGCGGACCGCCGGAAATGCAATTGTCGTTCCGGATCAAGTTTTAGCGCTTCCCTGCTTCCAGCTCTGAAGTTTTCAAAAGACGGGGCGGGTTCCGGAGTCAGGAACCTGCTCCGCTTCTTTTTGCATGCCGGGCATGTTCGACAACTCTGGGGTGAAGGTACGGCGGGTTGCAGTACGCAGCGCCAAAGCAGAGTCCTGGCACTGGCCATGCCGACGGCCCGACGGCCATGGGCGTTTGACTGTCCTGCGGTGAGGGACTATGGTGGGCAGGAAATTGCGACAATAGCGAGCAGAGGGACGTGTATGACGATCACACTTCGGCCGGAGCATGAAAAACTGATCGCCGAGGCGATCGAGACCGGTGCTTATCAAGACCCCGATGAGGTGATCGGGCGGGCACTGGAAATGCTGCACTCAGAGGACGAGTGGCTCCACGATCACAAAGCGGAGGTCGCCGAAAAGATCGAGCGCGCCTTCGGCCAGGTCGAGCGCGGTGAGTTCTTCTCGGCCGAGGAATCTCGCGCCGATATGGAGAAGCGCAAGGCGGCGTGGCTTCGTGAGCAGATGCGCTGATGGTGCCGCTCTACGATGTTGCCGCCGAGGCTCAGAATGATCTCTTTGAAATCTGGCGGCGCATCGCTGAGGACAGCGTGGATCTGGCCGACCGCATCGACCTGTCCTGTTCTTTCCGCTCCATTCGTTCCTCGTGGTGTATCAGCCAGACGTCAATCGCATCCGCATCATGGCGGTGCTTCGCGGAAGGCGCAACGTCAAGCGCATTTTGCGAGAAAGGCTTTGAGCAGTAACGATTGTACATTCTGCGCGAGTCTCCCGAGTCCCCCTCCGCGGGCCCGCCGCTTATTCTCAGCAAATCAGATCGGTTTCTCCCTATTCGAGGGCGCCGGTTGCTAGAATTTCAGGTTCGAGCCACACCCCTGCTTTGGTTGCAGCGGAGCACAGTGAGATAGAAAGTCGAGGCGTCGAATGCGCAGTTTGATGGCGGCAGCTCTTCTGATACTCGCCAGCAGTTCATCGGCGTTTGCCAAAGTGGTGGTCTTCTGGCAAGAAGGCTTTCCGACGGTCGCCAGCCAGCCCATTGCCCGCGAGTCGTTGGCTAAGGCGCTCGATGGCGCGGACGCGGTATTCAGCGGCATCGACGGCTTGCGCGACCGGGCCACGCTCACAGGGGCGGACCTTCTGGTATTGCCGTACGGTTCCGCGACGCCAACGGATGCATGGAGCGGCATTCAAGCCTATCTCCGAGCGGGCGGCAACGTCTTGGTCTTGGGCGGCCAGCCGTTTCGAGTTCCAGTGACGGCAGTCAATGGCAAGTTTCGCGAGGCCCGGCCGCAGGATACTTATTCTCGCGACATGGGCATCCAACATTCCTACGAGCTGCCCCGGCAGGATGGCACGAAGTTTGCGTGGAGACTGGGCTATGCGTTCCTGCACACGCCCGCTCTTCGCGCGCGCCGATTCTTTGCCATCGAGGGACGCCTGGCTGGCCTCGGCTACATGTTGAACTCCGAGGGCGTCGAAGTGGCCGCTCCGGTGGTAGTGGCAGACCGCATGGGCGGGCGGGGACCTGGCGCGGGGACCGGCTCGCGAATCGTCATGCTAGATTTCGAGCCGGCCGAGGGCTACTGGGAGTCGGCGGACGGGATCTCATTGGTTCATGCAACAGCCAGGTATGCCCGCCAGGGCGCGACCGCGTTCACGCTGGAGCTGCAGTTCTCGACTATCAAGCCGGACGAGACACCCCAGGTCACGATCCATCTCCAGAGCTCCGGACGGGACCGCCAGGCACAGGTACCCGCCGAAGAAGTCAAACTCGAACTTCTTTCCGGAAGTACTGTGCTGGATACGGCGCGCATTCCCTGGCCGAATACCAACGGGGGTTCGCTGAGCTTTCAGAAAAAGCTGGCGCCCGGTTTCTACATCGTCCGCGGGGTGTACGAAGACGGTGGGCTGCCGCGCGAATTCTATCAGAACGGCTTCTGGGTGGAAGATGAAAAGCTGTTGTCGTCCGGCCCGGTCTTGGGCGTGAAAGAGGATTTTCTCACACGCGACGGCAAGCCGTTCTTCCCGGTGGGGACGAATTACTTCACCACGGAAGAAAACGGCTGGGAGTTTGCCGGGCCGCGGAATGCCTGGATCTGGGAAAGGGATTTCTCGGAAATGGCGAAGCACGGCGTGAGCTTTGTGCGCACCGGCGTGTGGTCGCCCAGCTTGCGTTTCCTCGACCCTGCCACCGGTGCCGCGTCCGAGAGGTTTCTGCGGAACCTGGAAGCTTACCTGCTCTGCGCGGGACGCCACAACATCATCGTGAACTTCACTTTCTATGCTTTCGCTCCCCGTCCCGGTTCCGGACCGCTCGGCCAGTTGCCGCTGCCCGGCGAGCCGCCCGCAGCACAGGCGTCAGCGCCGGGTCCGCAAGCCGGGGGCGGGCGTGGAGGAATGGCCCCACCCGCGCCGGCCGGAGCGAATCCCTATCTGGATCCCGTGGCCATCCGCGCGGAGCTGCATTATGTGCTCTCGGTGGTGAATCGCTTTAAGAACGTCCCGTGGCTGTCCTGGGATCTCATCAACGAGCCCAGCTTTTCCAATCCGGGACGGCTCTGGAAGGGAAATACTCCCAACGGCGACCCGGTGGAGACGGCGGCCTGGCACAAATGGCTGGGGGAGAAATACGGCACCGTCGCAGAGTTGGCCGCGGCCTGGTTGGTTACGCCCGAGCAGTTGGCAGGCTTCGATAGCGTACCGCTCCCGAGCCAGGCGGACCTGGCTTTCGCCCGATACCGGAATGCCCGGGAGGTCCGGGCGCTCGACTACAATCTGTTTGCGCAGGATATGTTCACCCAGTGGGTGCGGTCCATGGTGACGGCAATCCACGGCGCCGGGAGCCGGCAACTGGTCAATGTCGGCCAGGATGAGGGAGGCGTGACGGATCGCGTGTTGAACCAGTTTTACGCGGCGGGCGGCGTCTCGTTCACCACCAACCACTCGTATTGGAAGGACGACGCGCTGCTGTGGGATTCGGTGGTGGCGAAGACCCCGGGTGTTCCCAACATCGTCGGCGAGACGGGATACCAGCCGGTCTGGGCCACCGACGGCACATGGCGCTATGACGAAATCACGGGCTTCCCGATTCTGGAAAGGAAGTGGGCGCTGGGGTTTGCCGCCGCCAATAGCGGAGCCCTGCAGTGGGACTGGGCGCGGGAAGCGGATTTCGGCATGAAACGCAGCGACGGATCCGCCAAGATCTGGCAAGCCATGATGCGCGACATGGGACAATTTGCCGAAAAGGCGGCGCCATGGGCCACGGGAGTGGTTCAGCCGGAAGTGGCCATTGTTCTGCCGCAATCGCTCCAGCTTTCGGTGCTGAATGCGACGGCTCTCGAAGCGCAACAGAAATCGGTGCGGGCGCTCTATCAATACGCGCGAGCGGAGGCGTACGCCGTGGGAGAATACCAGATCGAACGGCTGGGGAATCCGAGACTGATCATTCTGCCATCGCCCGCCGGCCTGACGCGGAGCGCGTGGGAGGCGATTCAGGGCAAGGTCGAGGGCGGCGCCACGCTCCTGGTTTCGGGACCCTTTGACGGCGACGCGCATTTCCATCCGACCGGCCGACAAACCGCAATCGGGTTGGCTTACGCGTCCGGCCCGTTGACGACTCGGGAGAATCCGCTGAAGTGGCCGGGGGGAGAAACGCGGCTGACCTATGGAGGGGATAAGACGACTTTCCTCGATCGCGCGGTCTTGCCGGACGGCAGTGGCTGGGCCGAAAGGACGGTGGGGAAGGGCAGGATTCTGTTTGCGTCTCTGCCGCTGGAATTAAACGACAACCTGCAGGCGATCGGCGAGGTGTACCGCTACGCGGTAAAGGCTGCCGGCGTGGCTGCAACCTATTCGACCAACGTCCAGGACCCCGGCATCCTGATTTGCCCCACGCGATTTCCGCGTGCCACGCTGTACGTTCTGACCTCGGAGTCGAGCCGGCAGGAAGTTTCTTTCCGCGACCAAAAGAGCGGGAAGCAATTCGCCGGCGGGCTGGACGCGGGGCGCGCGGCGCTGCTCCTCATCGCGGAGGATGGCGGCGTGCTGGCGGCCTACAACTGGACGGGCCGTTAAGACCAGGTGGCCCGATTAACAGATCGAGCAGAACAGGCGACTTTACCATCGGTATAGTGTTGCGCCCCAGGTCCACCCGGCGCCGATGGCCGCGAACAGCAGCAGATCGTTCTGGTGGATGAGTCCGCGGCGGTTTACCTGATCCAGCATCAGCGGGATGCTGGCGCCGGCAGTGTTCGCGTGCAACTCCAGATTGGTCTGCAGTCGGGAATAGGGGACGTTGAGTACCTCAGCGGCGCGCTTGAGCACGTGAGCGGAGGCCTGGTGCGGGATGATCATCGAAACATCCTCCACCCCCAGCCGGTTCACGCAGAGAATCTGCCGGATACACTCGGGAAGCGCGGCTGTGGCTTTCTCGTAAACCGCCTTTCCGTTCATCGTGAAATAAGCGTCCTTTGGGAAGACCGTGAAATCGTCCATTCCCGCGCCGTCAGCGAAGAGAATGCTGGAGAACAGCCCATTTTTCCGATCGTCCCTCTCGAGCACCACGGCGCCGCTGCCGTCGCCGAAGAACACGCAGTTGCGGTGATTCCAATCCGTCACTTTGGAGAAGGTGTCGGCGCCGATGACCAGCGCATGGTGGTACACCCCGTTCTGGATGAATTGGCCGGCAATCGTCATGCCGTAAAGAAACCCGGAACACACGGCCGCCACGTCGAACGCGGGGCATCCGTTCCGAATGCCCATCTTGGCCTGCGCCATGCTTGCCGCTGAGGGCATCATGCGGTCGGGTGTCGAAGTGGCCACGATGATGAGGTCGATTTCGTTGGGTTCCAGGCCCGCCGCAGCGATGGCGTTCAGCCCGGCACAGGCAGCCAGGTCCGATGTGAACTCCTCCGGGGCCGCGACGCGCCGCTGGCGAATTCCCAGGTGTTCGACGACCCACTCCGGAGAGGTTGGCAGGTTGCCGACGATTTCTTCGTTGGTCAGAATCTTGGCCGGAGCATACGAACCGGTCGATTTGATGCGGACGCTATCAAACCGGCAGTTTCCGTTTGTCATGGTGCCCCCTTCCAGTAATGGAGGGTTGTGATTTCACTAAACGAGGACTCGTTCTTCGAGGGCCGCGGACTCCAGCGCTTCTTCTACCGCGGAGATTTCCTTTTCGGTCTTATCAGCGGCCTTAAGGATGTCACGGCACTCGATGGGCAAGGCGCCTCCATCCGGATAAGTCCACTCGGGTAGACTTCGGGTGTAGTCCACGACCCTCCACCGGTTCTGGAGACCATGCTGCGCGAAGACTTCATCGATCAGTTCCTGTTCCGGACGGGACAGTTCTGCGCTTCCGGGATCGCCCAGCAGACGAACTTCATAATTCTCAGGGTTAGAGATGAACTTTCGCCAGATCCGGAAAGAATTCGGCGGCGGCTCGTTCCGGATCAAATCGTAGATCCGGCTGACAACCGGACCGTTGTCCATGGAGACGTAGCGATCCGTGGTGATCGGGCGTCCCCAGCGAATGAGAGCATCGCGATCGGCCAGGTACAGAAGCTTGATGAGCTTGACATAGCTCATGGTTCCGCCGCGAAGGGTTAAGAGACGCGCGGCGGCCTGGGTTGCCTTGGCCTCGTTGAAGAGCAGCATCATAAAGCCACCGTTAGAGTGCCGTTGGGTGCTAAAGAGTATTAAAGAGTAGTTTATCTGAATATCGTAACGGAGGTCAATGAGAATGCGCGGAATCCGCCATCACGCGCGGGTGGGTGGTGCTGTAAATTACAATTCGCGCCTACCGCATGTAGAACAGGCTCAGGCGCGGCAGGCCGGCTTTCTCCAACAGGTTGCGCTCCAGGTACTGCTTTTCGAGCATGGTCAGTTGGTCGGCGGTCATCTTGCTGCGATAGGGGCGCAACTGGCGGTCCAGGTCCTGGCGCGAGGCTAGCATTTCTTCTTCGCTCTGCCGGGTGCGGGCGGCGGCGATCATTTTCTCTTCCAGTACCGTCAGGCGCTGCTCCAGGGCTTCCAGGTCGGAGTAGTGTTGCGCCACATCGGCGGCAAGTTTGCGAAGCGACGCCCGAAGCTCTTCATACTCGGCCGGAAGCGCGACGGCGTTATTCTCCAGGTAGGCGCGCAGTTCGTCGAGCGAAAATGGCGGAGCGGTCTCCTTGCGCACCTTGGGCTGCGCGGTTCCGGCCATGATCTGCGCCTCGGTGAGCACCGCCTGGGCGCAGAAAGCCAGGGAGTTCACCATCTGGGTCTTGATCTTGCGGCCGCGCCATTTCTCGAAGGCCGCGTCAATGCCGCGCAGCACCGCTTCGAGCGGAACGCCGGAAAGGTTCCACGATTCCACCAGCGCCCAATCGAGCGGCGAGAGCAAAAAGAGGCTGGTGCCGCGAACCCGCCGGAAGTGCTCCTCGATTTCAGTGTAGTAGTTGAAATAGTTCACTGGGGTGCCCTGAGGCGACGGTTTCGCTCCCAGATCATTTCCAACCCTTCCAGCGTGAGGTGCTCGTCCACGGTCTTGAGAAAGCGTGAGCCGCTGACGATCAGATGCGCCTGGCCGCCGGTAGCAACGGCCTTGGTCTCCGGGCCGAGCTTCTGAATGACGCGCTCCAGGATCCCGTCGATCATCCCGATCGCGCCGAAGTACAGGCCGGACTGGATGCTGGCCACGGTGTTGGTGCCCACCACATCGGTGGGCGGCCGGAAATCGACCAGGGGGAGACGCGCCGTCTTGCTGAACAGGGCTTCGATGGAGATTCCGATGCCCACGGCGATGGCGCCGCCGAGATACTCGGCGTCCTTAGAGATGACGTCGAAGTTGATGGTGGTGCCGAGATCCACGATGACGCACGGGCCCCCGTACTTGTAGAAGCCGGCTACGCCGTTGACCAGGCGGTCGGCGCCCACTTCGTTGGGGTTGTCGTAGCGGATGGCCAGGCCGATATCGGTGTGCGGCCCCACGAACATGGCATCGGTGTGGAAGTAGCGCTGCGCCATGAAGGCGAGCGTGCTGTCGATGGGGGGCACCACGCTGGAGATAATCATGCCGTCCACGGTCGCAATATCGAGACCGGCGGGCGAGAACAGGTTGCGCAACAGGATGCCCCATTCATCCGCGGTCTGTTCGTGAACGGTGCGCAGCCGCCACTGGCAAACCAGGTTGCGGCCTTCGAAAGCTCCAATCGTGATATTGCTGTTACCTGCGTCAAGAGCCAGCAGCACGTACGCCTCCCGCAAGAATCAGGGTATCGGTTCCGTCGTCTTTCCGCACGATCAGGAAGCCCGAGGGGTCCAGCCCGGCGGTGGTTCCCTGGATGACGCCGCCAGGCTGGTGGATGCTGACGCGCCTTCCCGCGGCGTAGCTGGAGGCGTGCGTGAAGAGGCGGAGGATGGAGTCCGAATCCTCTCGCGCGAAGGTCTCGATGGCAGGCAGCAGCGCGAGGAGGATCTCAGTGACACAGGCCTCCTGGCCAGTGTGCAGCTTGAGCGAGGTCGCCTCCGACGCCAGTTCCGCGGGAAACGCGGTCTGGTTTACGTTGATGCCGATGCCGGCGATGGCCTTGCCATCCACCAACTGCACCAGAATTCCGGCTACCTTTTTCCCGCCGAGCATCACATCGTTGGGCCAACGCAGATCGCAGGCCAGGCTAGTGGCGCGCGCGATGGCCTCCGCCGTGGCCAGCCCGAGGGCCAGCGTGAGAACCGGGGCGGGTTCCAGCACAAGGGAACAGTAGATGCCCGAGCCCTCTTCGGAGTGCCAGGAGTGTCCGTGGCGGCCCTGGCCCGCGGTCTGCTCGCCGGCGATTACCACGGTGCCGATGGGGAGCCCGGCTGCGACGGTCATGCTCGAATCGATGCTGGGATAGTATTCGATCGGGCGGCCCGGGAATTCGGCGCGGATGCGGGCGATATCGAGAGGGGTCACGGAAGCTCCGGATAGTGGGGCAGGATGGTATCCTGCGCGCCCATTGGGGGTGCCCACTGGGCCCGGCGCGGGCGGGTTAACAACCCGCCCGCAGGTTGACAACCTGCCCCACAAGTCACACCAGCTCCAAGCGGAAACTGATGTCCATGGCTCGCGCGGAATGTGTAATCGCGCCGGACGAGACAAAGTCCGCCCCCGTCTCCGCGTAGGCGCGAACGTTCTCCAGGTTGATGCCGCCGGACAGTTCGACCTTGGCCCGGCCCCCGATCTCACGGACCCACTCGGCGGCCTCCTGGGGCGTGAGGTTATCCAGCAGCAGGTGCTCAGCGCCGGCTGCGAGCGCCTGGCGCAACTCTTCGCGGGTGCGGACTTCGATCTCGATCGGCAAACCGCTGGCTCGCGCCCGGTCTATGGCTTGGCGCACGCCGCCGGCCGCGGCGATGTGGTTGTTCTTGATCAGGACGGCATCGAACAAGCCCAGGCGATGGTTGGTAACGCCGCCCGCGCGGGCCGCCATTTTCTCCAGGCGGCGCAGGCCGGGCGTGGTCTTGCGGGTATCCAGCACACGGCATTGGGTTCCGGCGACCGCGTCGGCGTAGCGGCGCGCCAGGGTGGCCACACCGCTCAGACGCTGCAGAAAGTTCAGCGCCACGCGTTCGCGCTCCAGCAGCATGCGCGCACGGCCGGAGACTTCCGCGATCACTTCGCCCTCGGCACACCCGTCACCATCCCGCTTGCGGAGACGCACCGTTTCGTAGAGTTCGGCCAACAGTTCGAGGCCTGCAACGATCAGGGGTTCGCGCGCCACAAAACGCCCGCTGGCCTCCTGCGATTCGGGTATACATGCCGCCGTCGTGACGTCGCCCGAACCGATGTCCTCATCCAGAGCGAGGCGCACGATTTCGGTCATTTACGTGTCCTCGATCTTCGTCAACTGCGCCTCGTAGTCCGCCAATTTCTGGCGAATCGTCTCGATCACCTTGGCCGGCGCCTTGGCCAGAAAGGCTTCATCGACCAACTGGCGCCTGGAATTCGCGATGTTCCTGGCGAGCTGCTCGCGCTCCTTTTCCAGGCGCTTGCGCTGCGCGTCCTCCTGCGATTTGGGCACCTGGAGCACCAGGTCGAACTGCACGGTGGAGCGCATGGCGGGGGCCTTGGGCGCGGATGCGCCCTGGAACTCCAGTTTCACATTGGCCAGCTTCCGGATGGCCGCGGCGTGGCGCCGGGCCACCTCCAGAGCCGCATGGCGCGAGTACAGCGTCCCTTCCAGCTCCTGCTTGGGATCGAGCTTGGCCTCGGTGCGCAGCGTGCGAGCCATGGTCACAATTTCCTGCAAGATGCCGATTTCGCGTTCGGCCTCGTAGTCCGTCACTTCCTGGCGGTATTGGGGATAGGGCGCCACCGCGATGGAGACCGACCGGATCACGCGATCCGTCGCCAGGCGCTGCCACAGCTCTTCGGTGAGGAACGGCATGGCCGGATGGAGCAGGCGCAAAGCGGTTTCGAAAGCCGCCAGCGTATTGCGCCAGCCGGCGTTGAGGCCGGAGCTCTCCTGGAAGCGCTGCTTCTTGAGCTCGATGTACCAGTCGCAAAACTCGTGCCAAAAGAACTGCCACAGCACCTGCGCGGCTTCGTGATAGCGGTATTGTTCGATGGCGCGGTTGACCTGCTCGGCGCAACTGTTCAGCCGGCTGAAGATCCAGCGGTCCTCGATGGGCACTTCGAGCGTTTCCGCGTCGGGCTCAGGCCGGAAGCGCTCCAGGCTTTCCGGAACCCACGGCTCCACGCCGGCGCGCTCCATGTTGAGGAACAGGAAGCGGGAGGCGTTCCAAATCTTGTTGGCGAAGGCGCGTGAGCTCTCCATACGCTCTTCGGTGAGCACGATGTCGGTGCCGGGAGCGGCGCCCTGGAGCAAGGCCATGCGGACCGCGTCGGTGCCGTATTTCTCCGTCACCACCAGGGGGTCCACCACGTTGCCGCGCGTCTTGGACATCTTCTGGCGGTCGGCGTCACGCACCAGGCCGTGGATGTAGACTTGGCGGAAGGGCACATCGCCCATGAATTCGATTCCCAGCATGACCATGCGGGCCACCCAGAAGAACAGGATGTCGAAGCCCGTGATCAGCAGGGACGTAGGGTAGAACGTGGCGAGATCTTCGGTCTGGTCGGGCCAGCCGAGCGTCGAGAACGGCCAGAGCCCGGAACTGAACCAGGTGTCGAGAACGTCGGGGTCCTGCACCAGGTGGCCCGAACCGCAGCGTGGGCAGTTGGCGGGCGCTTCCCGCGCCACCACGATCTCATGGCATTCCTGACAGTGCCACGCGGGAATGCGATGGCCCCACCAGAGCTGGCGAGAGATGCACCAGTCGCGGATGTTGTACATCCATTCGTAGTAGGTTTTCGCCCAGTTGGCCGGGATGAATTCGATGCGGCCGGATTCCACGGCTTCGATGGCCTTTTCGGCCAGCGGCTTGGTCCTCACGAACCACTGGGTGGAGATGAGCGGCTCGACGGGCGTGGCGCAGCGGCCGCACTTGCCGAGGCTGAGGGGGTAATCTTCCACTTTGGCCAGCAAGCCGCCGGCTTCCAGATCCGCCACCACCTGCCTGCGGGCTTCGAACCGGTCGAGCGAGGCGTACGGGCCGGCCTGGGTGGTCATGTTGCCGTTCTCGTCGATGACCTGGATCTTGGGCAGGTTATGGCGGCGGCCGGCTTCGAAATCGTTGAGATCGTGCGCGGGAGTCACTTTCACCACACCGGTGCCGAATTCGGGGTCGGCGAGCTCATCCAGGATGATGGGGATCTCACGATCCATGAGAGGCAGTTGGACGGTCCTGCCATGCAGGTCGAAATAGCGCGGGTCCTTGGGATTGACGGCGACGGCGGTGTCGCCGAGCATGGTCTCGGGGCGAGTGGTGGCGACCGTGACGAAGCGGCCCTCGATGCCGTTCACAGGATAGCGGATGTGCCAGAGGTGGCCCTGGACGTCGGCGTGAGCCACTTCGAGATCGGAGAGGGCCGTGTGGCAGCGGGGGCACCAGTTGACCATGTACTCGCCGCGATAGATGAGGCCCTTTTCGTAGAGGCGCACAAAGACCTCGCGGACGGCGCGCGAGAGGCCGGGGTCGAGGGTGAAACGCTCGCGGCTCCAGTCGCAACTGGCGCCGAGTTGGACCATCTGGCGCTTGATGGTGTCGCCGTACTGCTGCTTCCACTGCCAGACGCGCTCTTCGAACTTCTCGCGGCCGAGGTCGCGGCGGGTGAGGCCCTCCTCTCCGAGTTTACGCTCCACGACCATCTGCGTAGCGATGCCGGCGTGATCGGTTCCGGGCAGCCAGAGGGTGTTATCGCCCAACATGCGATGCCAGCGAACGGTAACGTCGATTTCCGTGTGCTCGAGCATGTGGCCGATGTGCAGCATCCCGGTCACGTTGGGCGGTGGGATGACGATCGAAAAAACCCGGCTGGCGCTCTTACCCGAGGCGTGGAAGATGCCGGAGTCGATCCACCATTGCGCCCAATGCGGCTCGAACCGCCGGGGCTCGTACACTTTCTCAATTTGCATGGGGAGAAATACCAATATAGCAAGGGTCGGAGGGGGCCTTTCGACGAGGACCAATGCCTCCCATGCCCCGGGCCGGTTCGGGCGGGTTCCGGATTGTCGCCGGCGCGGGCCATTCGGAGGCACTGGCGGCATGGGGAAGGGAGTCCGTAGGCGGAAATGGGTTCGTTTCGAAGATGGTAAGTGGCTTCGTTTGGTTCGGGTTGGGTAGCGAAATGGGTTCGTTTGGTAAATTCTGTTGTGAGGGGTCTGAGGCAGGCTCTGAGCCGGCCGGAATTGCTCCACTGCGCGTTGGTAGACTCCGTCTGGACATCCAGTTTCAAGGTAGCAGTGAGATGGGACGGGCCTCGTCGGTTGAAGTCTGCATGTGATTGATAATGCAGGGAGAAGTTTTTTCCTGAAGGGTGTCACTGTGAGAGCGGCCAATCGCATTTCACGGCAGATTCAGCGTAAGCCATTGAGAACAAATGCGATTGGCCGTCCAATCTTGGGGAAAGGGGGATAGGTCCATCGCTCTGCGCTGTGCGACGCCTCAGCCAACCCAATGAGAGTGAGAGAAACATGGTACCCCGGCCTCAGGAAGGTGTCGGGTGTGCCGAGGATTACGCCGTCATCGAACTCCCAGTTTGGCTTGAACGCCTATCGAGAGAACCCCAGGGCGCCCGACAAGCGCCTGCAGCCGTATCACTCTGAAGCATGCACCCCTGGAAACCAAAGGACTCCGTTACGACCCAACAACTCCGGATCCTCTCGCTTCAGATTGCGGATCAGGCGCTATCCTCACATGATGGCGGCCGCCATGAGGCGCCTGATCTTCTGCAGTTTCGGGACCCTCTCTTGAGGGGTGGCACACAGTCCGAAGCCCCCCATAGGCGCTAAGGAAGGCCGTTTGGCAAGATGAAGTCGGCGGTGGGCGATCCTGTCTCGGGGCCCGCTTTTGGTTGCTACTTCCCAGAACGGGACATCTGGCCCGTCACGCCCGAATCCGACCAGTGTCCGAGTGGCGCGTCACTCGGCCACAACCCTGTTATGGCTTAAGTCGAGTACAGCCACAACCAGCGTGTTATAATTCGGCTGCATCGGAACGCGCCGGTTCTGAAGCTCGTGCTCGTTTTCTTCGTAGTTATCATCGGCCTGCTCGGCACGTTCGTCCTGGCCGCCGCAGGGCTGACGTACATCGTGGTCGCTGTAGCCGACCGCCATGCCTGCCCCGTCCGGGTGCCCGCAACGATGCTCTTAGGCTATGTAGCCGGTCTGCTGTTCGTCTGGATCCTGGTGCCACGCAACTGGACCTTGCCATTTTGGACGACGCTGGCCGCCACCGTCAACGCCGCAAAGTACGGGCATCCAGTGGAGCACGCCGCCGAGGGAATCGTTATCTGGATGATGCTCGGCGCGGTCGTGGGCTCGTTTGTTGGCGGTTCCGTTGCTCACCTCGTCGGAGAGTTTCTGAGGCGGCGCAGGGTGGTGCAGGCGCACTGAGCTCCGCCGGGTCGTTCATTGTGACGAGCGTGCGTCTCGATGAATGGGTGGCGTCTCCCCCTCACAGGTTGGGGAATGTGGCTTATCGTAGAGTGGCCGGAAATGACGTTTGGGGGGCCTTTTTGGATCTCCGACCGGATCGTCGGCTTGCATCCGCTCTGTTTCCGAGTGGCGCGTAATCCGTTCGGAATAGTCAAGGGTGGACGATCACCGGGGTTTGTCGATGCTCCTGCCCACAACAAGGTCGACTGCAGAACTCATGCACCGATGACCATCCAAACCTCTGGAAGTGGCTGCCCGGGACGTTGGCGCGCCACCCGGCACACACGGCGTGCAGTCTGGAGGATGAGCGCGTAACCTTTGGCGGTTTGCAGAGTATAAGCCTATGTGCTACCCACTGCCGGGCTAACCGGAAACATTCACTATGCGCTTCGACAGTTTCGGCAGGCGCCGATGTTTACGGCGGCGGCCGTCTTCACGCTGGCGCTGGGGATCGGCGGGACCACCGCGATTTTTACTCTGATCGATGCGGTCATGTTGAAATCGCTGCCTGTGGCGAATCCGGCGGCGCTGTGGCGCATCGGCGACAGCGACGACTGCTGCGTGCAAGGTGGGCCGCAGGATCGCTGGGGCTTTTTCAGCTATCCCCTCTACCAGCGGCTGAAGGCGGCGGCGCCGGAGTTCGAGGACGCTGCCGCGTTCCAGGCAGGCGGAAACCGGTTCAGCGTGCGGCGCGAAGGCTCCGCGGAAGCGGCCAGGCCGTTGACCTCCGAGTATGTGACCGGAAATTACTTTTCGGTGCTCGGTGTGAGGGCCTTTGGCGGACGGCTGTTTACGCCGGAGGACGACCGGCCCTCAGCGATGCCTGCGGCTGTGCTCAGTCACCACGCCTGGCAGTTGACCTATGGCGGCGATCCGGCCGTGGTGGGGTCGAACCTGATTGTGGAAGGCCATCCATTTACGGTGGTCGGCGTGGCTGCGCCCGGATTTTTCGGCGAAACGCTGCGCAGCGATCCTCCGGACCTCTGGCTACCCGTGAACCAGGAGCCGCTGCTTTCGGGCACCGATAGTGCCTTGTTGCATCAATCCGTGTCGGCTTGGCTGCGCGTCATCGGGCGGCTGCGTCCGGGGGCGTCCACTGCTGGGGTGGCGCCGCGGCTGACGGCGGTGCTGCGCGACTGGATGCAGCACGACTCGGGTTATCCCTCGAACTGGATGGGGGACGTGATCCGGAGCCTGCCGAAGCAATCCATCGCCGTGGTGCCCGCGGGTGCCGGTGTGGGAGAAATGAAAGAGGAATATGGGAGCAGCCTGAACATCCTGCTGGGAGTGTGCGGGATGGTGCTGCTGATCGGGTGCGCGAATGTCGCCAACCTGCTGCTGGCGCGTTCAGCGTCGCGGCGCACGCAGACGGCAGTCCGTCTGGCCGTGGGCGCGTCGCGGCGGCAGATCGTAGGATTGGCGCTGACCGAGAGTGTCGTACTGGCCATCGGGGGATGCGTGGTGGGAATCGCGGTGGCGGTGGGTGCAGCCCGGCTGCTGCTGATGCTGGCCTTTCAGCACGCGCATTTCCTGCCGGTGAGCGTGACGCCATCGCCGGGCGTGCTGGGGTGCGCCCTGGCCATGGCACTGGTGACAGGCATCATCTTCGGCGCCGCGCCTGCGTGGGTTGCGACGCGCACGGATCCTGCGGAGGCCCTCCGGGGATCGGGGCGCGCGATAAGCGCGCATTCGTCCTGGGCAAGTAAAGCCTTGGTGGCGCTGCAGGCGTGCCTTTCCGTGGTGCTGGTGGCGGGAGCTTGCATGCTGGCCCGAAGCCTGGACAAGATCGAAACTCAGAATTTTGGGTTCGCAGTCGACGGCCGGGTAGAGGTGGCGATGAATCCGCCGGCGGCAACCTACACGATTCCGAAGCTGAACGCACTGTATCGCGAACTGGAGGCGCGGCTGACGCGGCTGCCGGGCGTACGCGGTGCCGGGCTGGCGCTATACAATCCCCTCACCAATAACTGGGGCGAGATGATTTACGTGGCGGGCCACCCGGCGCCGAAGATGGACGGCAATGGTGGAGCATCGTGGGACCGTGTGAGCGCGCGTTATTTGCAGAGCTTCGGGATACCGCTCTTCCGCGGACGCTACTTCACCGAAGCCGATAACGAGAAGAGCGTACCGGTGGCCGTTGTGAACCAGGCGTTCGTGAAGCGATTCTTTCGCGCGGAAGAGAACCCGATTGGGCAGCAGTTCGGGCTGGACAAGCCGGAGTTCGCGAATACGTTCCGGATCGTGGGTGTGGTGGGTGACGCGAAGTTCGCGGGCTGGGGTCTGAGGCGGCCGGCCATGCCCATGTTCTTCGTGCCGCTGACGCAATTTGTGGCTTATCCGGCGGGAGACATGCTGGAACGAGTGGAGGTGCGCTCGCATTTCGTCAGCGGGCTGATGCTCACCACCAACGCGACGTCCGGTGCGCTGGAGCCCGTGGTTACGAAGATCCTGGCGGACGTCGACCCCAACCTGACGATCACGAGCGTCCGGACTATGCGGGAGCAGGTGGCGGTGCGGTTCGACCAGGATCGCGCGGTAGCGAGCCTGGCGGTTCTGTTTGGCGGCGTCGCCCTCATGCTGGCTGCGGTGGGGCTTTACGGCGTCACAGCGTATGGCGTGGCGCAGCGGCGAAACGAGATCGGGATCCGAGTGGCGCTGGGTGCGGACCGCGGCCGGGTGGTCGGGCTGGTGCTGCGCGGGACGGCGGCTCGCGTGGGCGCCGGGCTGGCATTGGGAGTGCCGCTGGCGATCGCAGCCGGGCGGTTACTTCAGGCACAGTTGTACGGCGTGAGCAGTTGGGATCCCGTGGCGCTGGGAGTAGCGGCCGGAGCGCTGGCGTTGTGCGCGTCCGCCGCCGCCATCATCCCGGCAAGGCGTGCCGCTTCGATCCCGGCGGTGGAGGCATTGAGGGCTGAGTGAGCGATCGCGCGGGGATCCGAACGCTTCCACCACCGTTCGAATTTGTAGGCCGCGATGGCTGCGGGCGTATAAGTCGGCCACTCGGAAACTGACCCCAAACGGCGTTGTCGGAAGCGTCCGGGCGGCATTGCAGATCCAAGCGTTTTGCCGGATCATGGTAGAGTAACGCTCTTTCGGAAAGGGGCGCAAGGAATGCGGCAACACTACCCTAATCAGTTTGGCTCTGTGCTTCCACCAGGGAGCGGGACGCCGCCCCGGCCCCCCGATAACTCAGGTACCATTGCGCTCCTCCAACAGTGGGCGCGCGAAGACGCCACGGACGATGCCGGCCAAGATTGCCGAGGCGGAACGTGAATTAGCCCAGTTCAAGGCCGCTCTCAACGCAAATCGTCCGCCCGACGAGCCTGTCTTTCCGTGAACCGCTACCTTCTCCTGGACTCCGGCCCTCTCGGACTCGTGACTCAGCCAAGGATCTCCCCTGAGGTCGTGGCGATCAACCGCTGGCTCATCGCCTGCCTTTCGAGCGGCGACGGCGTGCTGGTGCCAGCCATCATTTACTCCGAACTGCGACGCGAACTACTCCGGGCCCGGAAGGCATCGGGGCTGGCCCGTCTGGATGCCTTCGTACAGATTGACTCAAACCGATATCTGGCACTGACCGATGAGGCCTTGCGGCTCGCCGCAGAGCTTTGGGCAAAAGCCCGCCAGCAAGGGCGCCCTACTCGTCCGCGCTTGACCTCGACATTGATGTCATCCTTGCCGCTCAGGCGCTCGCTCTCGGCGTCGAGGCGGAGGTAGTTGTTATCACCACCAACCCCCGCCATCTTCGTCAGTTTGTGGACGCACGCCTTTGGAATGACGTAAGCGCCTGATCGGTCCCAGCCAATTTCACCGGCGAACGGCGAGATAATTCCCTTGAAGCCCCCCGTTACATCAACTGGCCGCCTGACGCCCGACCCGGACAGTTGAAGACGCCCATTCCGATAGCTGGCGCGAGATCCTTCCCATCGGCAGATCGCGCCACGGCCGGCGCGAAATGGCTCGTTTCGAGCCTGGAAGCCCGTCTTAAGTTAGCGTTCATGGTGGGGGCCGCCGCACCAAGCACCCGCAGCCGCATCACCCAAAAACGGGCAGCCCTGGAAACCAGCCGCCGCAACGACTCCAGGTCTTCTCGCTGCAGGTTGCGGATCAGGCTGTTGTTCTCGCTGATGATGGCGGCTACCAGGTCGCGCTTGGCGTTTTGCAGTTGCAGGACCGTCTCTTCGACGGTGTCGCGGGCGATCAAGCGGTACGCGAACACTTGGCGCCTCTGGCCGATGTGGTGCGCCCGGTCCACAGCTTGCGCTTCCTCCGCCGGGTTCCGCCAAGGGTCGAGCAGGAAGACACATTCCGCGGCGGTGAGGTTCAGACCCAGGCCTCCCATTTGAGACGATTCGCGGTTGGCGCCGCGCCCAGGGGTACCCGGAAGGCGGAAGATTGCCGGAGTCGATCCCCATTTGTGCCCAATGCGGCTCGAACCGCCGGGGCTCGTACTTTCGCAATTTGCATGGGGAGAAATACCAATATAGCAAGGGTGGGAGGGGAGGCTGTTGGGCGGGGACAAAGGCTTTGGAACTCCTGACGGTGAGGGCGGATAATAGCCTTGATGCAAGACCGCCTCGTGATGGAGCGCCTGGTCCGTCGAGAGTCTGCCGGGCGCGATTTCGACATCGAATTCTGGCAGTCTCTTGGAGACTCGAAGATCTTTGCCGCGGCCTGGGACCTGGTGGTGACCGCCGCAGCCATGAGAGGAATCCGTGGAGATCAACTCGAACTTCAAAGATCTGTTGCGACTCTTAAACGACGTCGGCGTCCGGTACCTGGTGGTCGGCGGGTACGCGGTGATGAAGTACACGGAGCCCTACAGCACGAAGGATCTTGATATCTGGATCGAGCCCACCCTGGAAAACGCTCTCGATGCGCTTCGGCGATTTGGCGCGCCCGCTGCGAACGTCACCGGGGACGATCTCGTGAATCCCGACCTCATCTACCAGGTCGGGGTAGAGCCGGTCCGGCTCGATGTGATGTCCGCTGTTTCGGGCCTCGCTTTTCCAGAGGCGTGGGCGAATCGCGCAGAGGCGCATCTTGATGCCGTGAACGCGCCGATTCTCTCCCTGGACGATCTGATCGCCGCCAAGCAGGCTGCCGGGCGGCGCAAGGACCGCATGCAGGTCCGGCAGTTGCTCGGCGCCAAGGCGCGTCGCGCAACGCGCCCGCGCAACCCCTGATACCGCCCCACTCATCGCAGTGGAAGACCCTCACGCTGCCGTGATGTACTCGGCAATCGTGCGCGGTTCAGGGATTGGGTCTCCGTCTTCCCGCATCCCGGCCAGGTGCATTAGAATGGCCGTGCGCATCAGCTCGGCGGTTTCTTCCAGAGTGACGCCGGCAGCAACACAGCCGGGCAGGTCCGGTACGTGCGCGCTGTAGCCGGTATCGGTCTTTTCGAACAGAACAGTGTATTTCATTTCAGTCCCGCTTGTTTGAGGATACTATTCTGCGTCTTAGGGTCCAGATCCATCGAGGGATGGCCCGCAATCGTGACACGCCCTTTCTTGGGGGATGCTTGTACTGGCGATGGCTGCCAACCTGCAACCAGCCGTCTCCTTCGATTCGCCTGATTGCGTCCCGGACCTTCACGCCCTGTCCACAACTGTCCACAATACCGGACTACGCCGTACCGCTTGGGCTGTGACATAATGTGAGGTCTTTCGCATACGCTTACCCTCCGTTCGGTGCCGGAGATCCTCGGGTGGCCGTTGAGCCGCTCCTGGCGGAAGGAGAAACACATGAAGGACAACACGTTCAGCCGGCGAGCCGTCATTTTGGGCGCGGCTGCGCTGCCGATGATCCAGGTTGCCAAGGCACAGTCGAAGCCGAAGAATGTGGTCATCTCCAGCGCCAACGCGTACAACGGCGGAGTGAATTGTTGTGCCAAGGCCATGGAAGTGATCAAGGGCGGTGGCGATACGCTGGATGCCGTGGTCGCCGGGGTCAACATCGTCGAACTGGACCCGCGAGACACCAGCGTGGGGTACGGCGGGCTTCCGAACGAAGATGGCGTAGTGGAGCTGGATTGCAGTTGCATGCACGGTCCCACGCGGCGGGGCGGAGCGGTGGGCGCTCTGTGCGGCATCAAGACGCCCTCCAGGATCGCCCAGTTGGTTCTGGCGGAAACCGACCACATGATGCTGGTCGGTGAAGGCGCTCTGCGGTTCGCCAAGGCTTATGGTTTTCAGGAAGAAGATCTGCTTACGGACAAGTCCCGGCTGGCCTGGCGCATGTGGAAGAGGGAGATGCGCGACAAGAACGGGCATACCAACTGGGAGTCGGGCATCGACGCGCCGCCCAAGCCGAAGAAGATCGGCGAGTTGAGAAAGGCCTTTCCGCAGTACGACGACGACACGCTTGCCTGGGCTTACGAGGTGGCCGTCAACCCGCCGCACGGCACCATCAATTGCATTTCGCTGAACGAAAAAGGCGAGATGTCCGCGATTACCACTACCAGCGGGCTGGCGTGGAAAATCGCCGGGCGGTGCGGTGATTCGCCGATCATCGGCGGCGGCTTGTGGCTCGATCAGGACGTCGGCGGAGCTGGTTCCACGGGCCGCGGTGAAGAGAATCTTCGAGTAGCCGGGGCGCACACGATCGTCGAGAACATGCGGCATGGCATGTCGCCCAAAGAGGCTGCACTCGACGCTTTGAAACGAGTGGCGCGGAACTTCGATAACGACGAGGAGCGGCTCAAGGCGGTGGATCTGAATTTCTACGCGCTCCGCAAGGATGGGGAATATGCTGGCGCATCGCTGTGGAGCGGCCGCAATGGGCGCGGGCCGCAATTCGCGGTGTCGACGAGCGATAAGGAAAGCCATCAGGAGCCGTGCGTGTACCTTTTAGAACGGAAGGCGTAGCGGATTTCCACGCGCGGGTCGCACCGCGGGGAATCAAGAAGCGGGCTTCCGAGCTTGTGTCCGACCCGTTCCGCCAGAAACAGACTGAATGGGTTTCGGCACGAAAGGTGTTAGCGATGAAACCAAGTTACAGGTTTTGCATCCGATGTATTTGACCGAATCCTGCGAGACTGGAAGGGCGGCCTGGTAGCTGGGTAACCGGGCCAGTGGTTGCTGTTTTTCTTGGCTGATGCGATACAAAGACATTCCGATACTCGAGCTGGGACCGCGATAAGCCCATGGCTCAGATTTTTCATCACAGCACGAACACCTTTGCGCGGATTACGATTTTCGGCGCGGTCTTCATACTGGCGTTTTTGACGTGGGTTTTTACCGAACTGGATCGGTCCGCCTATGCCACGCGCGCCAATCAGTCTCGGGAACAGCCGGTACCTTTCAGCCACGCGCATCATGTCGGCGGCCTCGGCGTGGATTGCCGCTATTGCCACACGACGGTAGAGACTTCGAGCTTCGCCAACATACCGCCAACCAAGACCTGCATCAATTGCCATTCGCAGATCTGGAACACCAGCCCCACGCTCGAACCGGTGCGCGCCAGTTTCCGCACCGGGGAGTCCATCCGGTGGACCCGCGTCAACGACCTGCCGGACTTTGTGTATTTCAATCACAGTATCCATATCAATAAGGGAGTGGGCTGTGAGAGTTGCCATGGAAGGGTGGATCGGATGCCGCTGACCTGGCAGGAGAACTCGCTCCAAATGGAGTGGTGCCTTAACTGCCACCGCCATCCGGAAAAGTATGTCAGACCGCGCCAGTTCATCACCACCATGGGGTATCAGCCAGCGGGCGAACAGGAACAGATCGGCCGCCGACTTGTGGAAGAGTACAAGATACAGGATGCGCGCGTACTTACGAGTTGTTCAACTTGCCATCGATGAGTGAACCGAAAGAAAGAACGAGTGGGACAGACGATCGTATTCTGTCGTCTGTCAGCCCCCAGACAGACGACGAAAAACGATCGTCTGTCCTACTGGGGCGCGACTACTGGCGCAGCCTGGACGACCTGGCGTCGACGCCGGAATTCCGGGACTTGCTGGAGCGTGAGTTTCCGCGGCAGGCGATTGGCTGGAGCGAGGACGAAGACGCTGTCGAAGGGCGCCGTAATTTTCTCAAGCTGATGGGCGCGTCGCTGGCGCTCGCCGGGCTCACGGCCTGCACCCGCCAGCCCACCGAGCACATCATGCCATACGTGCGGCAGCCGGAAGAGTTGATCCCCGGCAAGCCGTTGTTCTTCGCCACCGCCACCACGCTCGGGGGCGTCGCCAGCGGCGTGTTGGCCGAAAGCCACGAAGGGCGGCCCACCAAGATCGAAGGCAATCCGGAACATCCCGCCACGCTGGGCGCATGCGACAGCTTCTCGCAGGCTTCGGTCCTGCAGCTCTACGACCCGGACCGCTCGCAGGCGCTCACCTTCCAAGGCGAAATTCGTTCGTGGGGGGCATTCCTGGGCGCCGTGCGCGAAGTGCTGAGCGCCCAAAAGGCCAGGAACGGAGCGGGCATTCGGATTCTTACGGAGACCGTTACTTCGCCCACCCTGGCCGACCAGCTCCGCGCCATCCAGAAGCAATATCCGGCAGCCAAATGGCATCAATGGGAACCTGCCGGACCGCACAGCGCGCGTGCCGCCGCCACCCGGACATTCGGTGAGCCGGTCCACACCTACTACAATCTGGCGAACGCTAACGTCGTCGTTTCGCTGGATTCGGATTTCCTGGCATCGGGCATTGGAAGCTTGAGGTATGCACGGCAATTCGCGTCGCGCCGCCGCGTGCGGGAAAACCAGCCGGAGATGAACCGGCTGTATGTGGTGGAGCCGATGCCCACGCCCACCGGCACCAAGGCCGATCACCGCCTTCCGCTGCGGGCCGGCGATATCCAAGAGTTCGCCTGGGTGCTGGCCACCGCACTGGGCGCGGCCAACGGTCCCAAGAACAGCGACAACGGGGACATCACCAAGTGGTCCGGCGCGATCGCCCGCGACTTGCTGCGCAACAAGGGCGCCAGCCTGGTGATTGCAGGCGATTGCCAATCGCCCATGGTTCACGCCTTGGCGCACGTCATGAATGCCACGCTCGGCAATGTCGGCAAGACCGTCTTCTACACGGACCCGATCGAACCCAATCCGGTGGATCAGCTCGCATCGCTCGAGGATCTGGTGAAGGATCTGGATGCGGGCGCGGTGGACCTGCTGCTGATTTTGGGAGGCAACCCGGTGTTCACGGCGCCGGTCGACCTGGGAATGCGCGATCGCATCCAGAAGGCGCGGGTGCGGGTCCACCTCAGCCTGTACGATGACGAGACCTCCGAGGTGTGCCAGTGGCAATTGCCGGAAACCCACTATCTGGAGACGTGGGGAGACACACGCGCCTTCGACGGCACTGCGACCATCCAGCAGCCGCTGATTCAGCCCCTCTACAACGGCCGCTCGGCTTATCAGATTCTGCAAATGTTCACCGAGAGTTCCGAGTTGGGCGCCTACGAGATCGTCAAGGGGTACTGGGCGGGGCAGCACAAAGGCGCGGACTTCGAGCCCTGGTGGCGGCGCGCGGTGCATGACGGCGTGGCGCCCAACACGGCGCTGCCTTCCAAGACGACGACGATTCACGGGGCGGCCCTGGCCGAGCGCGCGCAGAAGAGGCTGCTGGAGGGCAAGCTGGAAGTGATCTTCCGGCCCGACCCCACCATCTACGATGGACGCTTCGCCAACAACGGCTGGCTGCAGGAATTGCCCAAGCCGATTACCAAGCTTACCTGGGACAACGCCGCCATCCTCAGCCCCGGCACGGCGCACCAGTTGGGTGTGAATACCGGCGATCTCTTGCAGTTGACCTACGGCGGCCGCTCGTTGCGCGCGCCGGCATTCATCCAGCCGGGCCACGTGGAAGGGGCGATTACCCTGCACCTCGGTTACGGCCGCACCCGCGCCGGACGCGCCGGCACCGGGGTGGGCTTCAATCCTTACGGCCTGCGCACTTCGAAGGCGCTGTGGCAGGACACCGGTCTGGAGGCGCAGAAGACTTCCGGGCACTACCCGTTCGCGTCCACGCAGGACTTTCACACGCTCGATTCGCGCCGCCACATCATTCACAAGGCCGACCTTGCGGACTTCAAGAAAGACCCGGAATCCGTGCATGAGGGAGCCGAAGCCCCGGCGCGTGGGCTTACGATTTATCCCGAGTGGAAGTACCCAGGCTACGCCTGGGGCATGGCGATCGATCTGAACTCCTGCACGGGATGCGGCGCCTGCGTGGTGGCGTGCCAGGCGGAGAACAACATCGCGGTGGTGGGGAAGGACCAGGTGCGTCGCGGCCGCGCCATGCACTGGCTGCGCGTGGACTCGTACTATCAGGGCGCCATCAACGATCCGGCGATTTACAACCAGCCGGTCCCCTGCATGCACTGCGAGGATGCTCCGTGTGAGCTGGTGTGCCCGGTGCAGGCCACCAATCACAGCGCCGAAGGCCTCAACGACATGGTCTATAACCGTTGTGTGGGCACGCGTTACTGTTCCAATAACTGCCCGTACAAGGTAAGGCGCTTCAATTTCTATATGTTCTCGGATTTCGAGACCCCCAGTCTCAAGCTGCTGCACAACCCGGACGTGACGGTGCGCAGCCGCGGCGTCATGGAGAAGTGCACGTACTGCGTGCAACGGATCAACTCCGCCAAGATCGAGTCGGAAAAGGAGGACCGCAAGGTGCGGGATGGCGAGATCCAGACGGCCTGCCAAGCTACCTGTCCGACTGAGGCCATCGTATTCGGGAATGTGAACGACCCCAACAGCCGTGTGTCGAAGATGAAGGCCGATAAGCTGAACTACGGCCTGCTGGCGGATCTGAACACGCGGCCGCGCACCACGTACCTGGCAACTTTGCGCAATCCGAATCCGGAGGTGGAGTGACACGGGCATTCTTGCCTGTGTTGGTTTTCTTACATGGCAGACGAACAAGAGGTAATCGACAAACCGGCATCGCGCGAGATCATCGCGCCGGGCTACACCTTCGGCACGATCACGGACCAGATAGCCACGGTGGTGCTGACCAAACGCACGCCGGCGTTCTGGTTCGGCGGCTTCGCGGTGGGTTTGGGGCTGCTGTTTGCGTTTCTGTTGGCGGTAGCGGTGCTGTTCGCGAGGGGCATCGGCATCTGGGGAGAACGCACGCCCGTCATGTGGGCGTTCGATATTACGAACTTCGTATGGTGGATCGGGATCGGCCACGCCGGGACTTTGATTTCCGCCATCCTGCTGCTGCTCAACCAGCGCTGGCGCAACTCCATCAACCGCTTCGCCGAGGCCATGACCCTGTTTGCGGTAGCCTCCGCGGCCATGTTCCCGCTGATTCACCTGGGCCGTCCCTGGCTGTTCTACTGGCTCTTCCCGTATCCCAACACCATGGGCGTGCAGCCCAATTTCCGAAGCCCGCTGGTGTGGGACGTCTTTGCGGTTTCCACCTACGCCACGGTGTCGCTTCTGTTCTGGTACGTCGGCTTGTTGCCGGACCTTTCCACCTTGCGCGACCGCACGCATAGCCGCGTGGCGCGTTTCATCTACGGCATTATGGCGATGGGCTGGCGCGGCTCCGCCCGGCACTGGAGCGTCTACGAAACAGCTTCGCTGCTGCTGGCAGGGATCGCCACGCCCCTGGTGCTCTCGGTGCATACGGTGGTGAGCTTCGACTTCACCATCGCCATCGTGCCCGGCTGGCACAGCACCTTCTTTCCGCCGTACTTCGTCGCCGGGGCCATCTACTCGGGTTTTGCGATGGTGCTGGCCCTGGCGATTCCGCTGCGTGCGGTCTATGGCCTGCAGGGCCTGATCACCGACAAGCACCTGGACAACTCCGCCAAGGTGATGCTGGCCACAGGACTGATCGTCGGCTACGCCTATATCATGGAAGCGTTCTCGGCATGGTACGGAGGCAATGTTTATGAGCAGGCGGTGATGTGGAACCGCATGACGGGTCCTTACCGATACCACTACTGGAGCCTGGTTTTCTGCAACATCGTGGCGCCCAATGTACTGTGGTTCAGGCGCGTCCGCGCGAAGCCGGTCTTGCTGTTCCTTTCGTCGATGGTCGTCCTGATCGGCATGTGGCTGGAGCGGTTTGTGATCATCGTCAGCAGCCTGGCGCAGGATAATCTGCCATCGTCGTGGCGTGTGTTCGTGCCCACACGTTGGGACTGGTGGACTTATTTCGGCACCATCGGACTGTTCCTTTTCCTGTTCTTCCTGTTTATTCGTCTGCTGCCCATGATTTCGATTTTTGAAGTCCGTACCCTTCTGCCCCAGGCAAAGGTCGAGGAGGGGGTGCAAGGTTGATCAAACCGATTTACGGCGTGATCGCCGAATTCGACAACCCTACCGCCCTGGTAAATGCGGCGCGGGCCGCACGGGAGAAGGGCTACCGCAAATTGGATGCGTACACGCCGTTCCCGGTCGAGGAGTTGAGCGACGCGCTGCACCTGCACAAGAACCGGTTGCCGCTGATCGTGTTGATCGGCGGAATCGTGGGCGGCATTTTGGGCTACCTGCTGCAGTATTACGTCACCGTCGTCTATTTTCCGATCAACGTCGCGGGGCGGCCGCTGCATAGCTGGCCCGCGTACATTATCATCACGTTCGAGATGACGATTCTGTTGGCCGCCATTTCCGCGGTGCTCGGCCTGCTGGCATTGTGCGGATTGCCGATGCCCTACCATCCGGTGTTTAACGTGCCGCGATTCGCTCTGGCATCACGCAATCGGTTCTTCCTGTGCATCGAAGCCGCCGACCCGCTGTTCGATCGCGAGGGGACGTCGAGCTTTCTGGAGACCCTGGAGCCGAGAGAGGTGTCCGAAGTTGCGCATTAGAGTCGTGAATTGGAAAGTCGTGGGTGATGTCGGCCGACCAGGTGGGGCAGGCTTTCAGCCTGCGGACCCGCTTCAGCGGGTCCCGCCGGCCGGAAGGCCGGGGTGCCCTCTGGGCCCGGCCAGGATTGGCCGCCCCACAACACTTGCTGTCCTGGTCTGTCTATCGTTCGCGCTGCTCACGGCCTGCCGGCAGGACATGCACGACCAGCCCAAGTACATCCCCCTCCGGCCGAGCGAATTCTTCGCCGACGGCCGTTCCGAACGGCCGCTGATCGAGGGCACCGTGGCACGCGGCCATCTGAATGACGACGCGCCCCTCTATACCGGCAAGGGCCCCGACGGCAAGCCCCTCGATACCTTCCCGTTTCCGGTGACCAAAGACGTGATTCAGCGCGGGCAGGAGCGCTTCAACGTGTATTGCTCGCCCTGTCACGATCGTCTGGGCAATGGAGAAGGGACGATCGTGAGCCGCGGCTACCGCAAGCCGCCCTCTTACCACATCGATCGCCTGCGGCAGGTTCCCAATGGATACCTCTTCGACGTGATCACCAATGGATTCGGGGCCATGCCGGACTCCGCACAGATTCAGGCGCGAGACCGCTGGGCGATCGTGGCCTACGTGCGCGCGCTCCAGTTGAGCCAGAACGCTTCCCTGAACGACGTGCCGGCCGATGCCCGGGCGCAACTGAGCCAGGGAGGCGCCCATTGACCGCGCAAGCGATCGATTTCAACCTCTCCGCGGACCTGAAGAACGATCTCAAACAGTGGCGTACCCGCGCTCTCGGCACCGGCATCGCCGGCACGGTGCTGTGCGCCATCGGTTTGATCGTTAACCCGTTTCAGTTCTACCGCTCTTACCTGTGGTCGTACGTGCTGGTGGTGGGGTTGAGTGTGGGGCCGCTGGCCTGGCTGATGCTGCAATACGTCACTGGCGGCGCGTGGGGCGTTGTCATCCGGCGGCCCTGCGAGGCCGCGGCGCGCACGCTTCCGCTGGTCGCGGTGATGTTCCTGCCCATTGTCATCGGCATGCATAACCTGTACGATTGGTCGCGCCCCCAGGCCGTGGCTGCCAGCGCCCTGCTGCAGCACAAGCAGCCCTATCTCAATGTTCCGTTCTTTCTGCTCCGTGCGGCGGTGTACTTTGGCGGCTGGTTGTTCCTGTCGTGGTTTTTCAACCGATGGTCGGTGGTCGAGGATCGCGAAGGCCCCGCGGTGGCGCATCGCAAGATGGCTTTTCTGGCAGGCCCGGGCATCCTGTTCTGGGGTTTCAGCGTCACCTTCATGTCCGTCGACTGGGTTCTCTCGCTCGACCCGCAGTGGTTCTCCACAATGTTCGGACTGCTGTTCATCGCGAGCCAGGCGCTGACGTCGATGGCCTTTCTCATCACCCTGATGGTGTTGCTCTCGTACCGCCGGCCCATGTCGGAGGTTCTCACGCCGCGCCACCTGCACGACCTGGGCAAATTCCTGTTGGCGTTGGTCATGGTGTGGGCCTACTTCTCGTTTTCACAGTTTCTGATTATCTGGGCGGGCAATCTGCCGGAAGAGATCCCGTGGTACCTGGCCCGGCTGAACGGCGGGTGGCAGTACGTGGCGCTGGCGTTGGTCATCGGACATTTCGCGCTGCCCTTCGCCCTGTTGCTTTCGCGCGACCTGAAACGCAACTTCAAGCTGCTGGCGGGCATCGCAGTCTTCATTCTGTGCATGCGGTTTGTAGACCTGTATTGGATTGTGGCGCCGGACTTCCGCAAGGAGTCGTTCGGCCTGAGCTGGTTGGACTTCACGGCTCCCATGGGGCTGGTCGGGCTGTGGCTGTGGTACTTCCTGACGCAGTTGGAGAAGCGCCCGCTGATGCCGCTGGGCGATCCGCAACTGGAGGAGACGTTGGCACATGGAAGAGAATAACCAGCACCGCGGTGGGTTTGAGCAAGCCGACGTCAACGCCTGGGCCGTAGGCAAGTTCGCGATCGCCCTGGTGGTGGTGTGCCTGGTTTCGCTCGGTCTGCTATTCGGTTTGTTCCGATATTTCCTGTCGATGGAAGGCGGCAAAGCGGAGACGGCGATCAAGGTTCCGCCCGCGCCGCAACTGGAAACGAATCCGCCCCTGGATCTGAAGGCGATGCGCGCCGCCGAGGATCAGATCTTGACCAGCTATGGGTGGGTGGATCAGCAGAAAGGCGTGGTGCGGGTGCCGATCGATCGCGCCATCGACCTGCTGGCGCAACGCGGTTTGCCGTCCCGTCCGCAGGGCGAGGTGCAGGCCGCTGCTAGCGGCGTGAGTGTGCCCACGGAGAGCGGGTTGGGGCCGAAGATGCTGCCGCCTGGCGGGCCGCTGGCGGAGGGGATGAAATGAGGAACTCCAGATGCGCAGGCGGAACCGCCTGCGCCACCACACGGGTCCCGCTCTTTCAAAGGTGGGGCAGGCGGTTCCGCCTGCCCGTGTTCTTCGCCCTGGCCTCCGTCACGTCCTTCGGACAACCCGGCCAACCGGCGCCCGTGCAGCCCTCGCTGAGCATGCAGGACACCAACCTGAAGCCGGCCCTACCGGGCGCGCTCGAAGGCGTGGGCATCGACCAAAACCTGAACGGGCAGCTCCCGCTGAACCTCACCTTCCGCGATGAAGCCGGCCGCTCCGTTCCGCTCTCCAGCTTCTTTCTAACCAAGAAGCCGGTGATCCTGGCGTTGGTCTATTACCGCTGCCCGATGCTCTGCACCCAGATTCTGAACGGTCTGGAGAGCAGTCTCAAAGCCGTTTCCTTCAACCCCGGGCAGGACTTCGAAATCCTAAGCGTCAGCTTCGATCCCAAGGACACGCCCGAGCTGGCCGCCTCCAAGAAGCAGATGTACCTGCGGCGTTACGGCCGGCCCAACACGGCCAACGGCTGGCACTTCCTCACCGGCGACCCGGCCAACATCAAGGCGCTCGCCGATGCCGCCGGCTATCACTATAAGTACGACCCCAAAACGGACCAGTTTGCGCACGCCAGCGGCATCATGATCCTGACGCCTGACGGCCGCCTGTCGCGGTACTTCTACGGCGTCGAATATGCGCCGCGCGACATCCGCCTGGGGCTGGTGGAAGCTTCGCAGAACAAGATCGGGAATCCCGTCGACCAGATTCTGCTCTTCTGCTATCACTACGACTCGGCCACCGGCAAGTACGGTGCCATCGCCATGAACCTGGTGCGCTTCGCCGGGGCTGCGTTCGTCCTGGTGTGCGGCACTTTTCTATTCATCGTTTTCCGGCGCGATTTTAAGGCGGACAAACAGAGTTTGAGGCGGGCTGGATAAATTCGAGATGGGTACACTACCTCTATTTCCGGAACAGGCTTCCACCTTCGCCCCCGAAGTGGACCACCTGCTCTACTTTCTTCTCACGGTCGCGGTTTTCTTTACGCTGCTGATCTTCGGCGCGATCTTTTACTTCGCCGTGCGCTACCGGCGGCGCTCCGACCAGGAACTGCCGCACGTATTGCATGGCGGGATGGCGCTCGAGATCGTGTGGTCGGTGATTCCGTTCGGCCTCACCATGGTGATGTTCACCTGGGGCGCCAGCGTTTTCTTCCGCGAGAGCCGCCCGCCCGACGATGCTCTGAACATCAACGTGGTGGGCAAACAGTGGATGTGGAAGATCCAGCATATGGAAGGGCAGCGCGAGATCAACGAGCTGCACATCCCGCTCGGCCGCGCTGTGAGGCTCACCCTGGCGTCGGAAGACGTGATCCACAGCTTCTTCGTGCCGGCCTTCCGCACCAAGCAGGACGCGGTCCCGGGAAGGTACTCCACTACCTGGTTCCAGCCCACCAAGGCCGGCAAGTATCACTTGTTTTGCGCCGAGTATTGCGGCAACCGGCATTCCGGCATGATCGGCTGGATCTACGTGATGGAGCCGCAGGACTACCAGAACTGGCTGACCGGCGGGGTCGCCACGGGGTCGCTGGCCGAAAACGGCGAGAAGCTGTTCCAGGACCTGGCGTGCACCAACTGCCACAAGGCGGATGGCAAGGGGCGCTGCCCCTCGCTGGTGGGTCTCTTTGGTAAGACCGTGCAGTTGGCCGGCGGCGGAACCGTGAAGGCGGACGAGGCCTACATCCGCGAGTCGATCCTGCAACCTTCGGCCAAAGTGGTGGCCGGTTATCAACCGATCATGCCCACGTTCCAGGGACTGGTCACCGAAGAGGGTGTTTTGCAGTTGGTGGAATACGTGAAGTCGCTCGGGCCCAAGCCGGGCGCAGTGCCTCCCATGGAGGGCACCACCGGGTCCACACCGAGAAATCGTTAATATGATTACCGCAGCGGTCCAAGAACGAGAGCATTACCTCAACGCCAGTTACGGCATCAAATCGTGGCTCCTTACCAAGGACCACAAGCGCATCGGCCTGCTCTACCTGGCTACCATCACGCTGTTTTTCTTCCTGGGCGGCGCGTTCGCGACCCTGATCCGAATCGAACTGCTGACTCCGCAAGGCGGGCTGGTAACCTCCGAGACCTACAACAAGCTGTTCACCATGCACGGCGTGTCGATGATCTTCTTCTTCCTGATCCCATCGATTCCCGCCACGATTGGAAACTTTGTCCTCCCCATGATGATTGGCGCACGCGACCTGGCGTTCCCCAAAATCAACCTGTTGAGCTGGTACCTGCTCGTGATCGGCGGCCTGTTCAGCCTCTTCGCCATGCTGGCGGGCGGCGTGGACACGGGCTGGACCTTCTACACTCCCTACAGCACGACATACTCGAACACCTGGGTGATCGCCACCGCCTTGGGAATTTTTATCGCGGGCTTTTCCTCCATTCTGACGGGGCTGAACTTCATCGTGACGGTGCACCGCATGCGCGCGCCCGGCATGACCTGGTTCCGCCTGCCCTTGTTTGTGTGGGCGCACTACGCCACCAGCCTGATTCAGGTGTTGGGAACGCCGGTGCTGGCCGTCACCATCGTGCTGCTGTTCTGCGAACGCTTCTTTCACATCGGCATCTTCGATCCCGCGCTGGGCGGGGACCCGGTCCTCTTCCAGCACCTCTTCTGGTTCTACTCGCATCCCGCCGTGTACATCATGGTGCTACCGGCCATGGGCGTAGTCAGCGAGCTGATCTCCACCTTTTCCCGCAAGCCGATATTCGGATATGGCTTTGTGGCGTGCTCCAGCCTGGCGATCGCGGTGCTCGGCTTCCTGGTGTGGGGCCATCACCTGTTCGTCAGCACGCAATCGGTTTACGCGGGGATGGTCTTTTCGTTCCTGAGCTACTTCGTCGCCATCCCCTCGGCCATCAAAGTCTTCAACTGGACCGCCACGCTGTACAAAGGATCCATCTCCTATGCCACGCCGATGCTCTACGCGTTCGGCTTCATCGGACTGTTCACTATCGGCGGACTGACGGGACTCTTCGTGGCTTGCCTGGGAATCGACGTGCACGTCACCGACACGTATTTCGTGGTGGCGCACTTCCACTACATCATGGTGGGCGGGGCCATTATGGCCTACATGGGCGGCCTGCATTTCTGGTGGCCGAAAATGACCGGCCGGATGTATCCGGAAGGGTGGGCGAAGCTCTCCGCGCTGGTGATCTTCCTGGGCTTCAACCTGACCTTCTTCCCGCAGTTCATTCTGGGGTACCTGGGAATGCCGCGCCGCTATCACGTGTATCCCGAGGAGTTTCAGGTGCTGCACGTGCTCTCCACCGCGGGCGCTTCGGTGCTGGCCGTGGGCTACGTCATCCCCATGATGTACTTCATCTGGTCGCTGCGGTACGGAAAAGTGGCGGGCGCCAATCCATGGGGCGCAACGGGCCTGGAATGGCAGACGGCTTCGCCGCCGCCGGCCCACAATTTCGAGGAGACCCCGGTGGTAACCCACGAAGCCTACGACTACAGCGCGGTGATCGGGGAGGTGATCGAAGTTGGCTAGCCAGGCGCACGAGGAAACGCTCGCCCTGCGCGAGCAGTTCGATACCGAAGAACAGCAGAAGGACGCCTCCACGCTGGGGATGTGGATCTTCCTCATCACCGAGATCATGTTCTTCGGCGGCATGTTCCTGGCGTACACGGTCTACCGGCGGGCGTTCTCTACCGTATTCGCGATAGCCAGTTCCAGCCTCAACGTGTATATCGGCGCGGCCAATACCGTGGTTCTGCTGTGCAGCAGTTTCACCATGGTGCTGGCGGTGCGCGCCGCGCAACTGGGCAGGCAAAAGGCCATCGTCCTGTTTCTGATACTGACCCTGTTGCTGGGCGGGGTATTCCTGGGGGTCAAGGCGTACGAATGGAACGAGAAGTTCCAGGAGCATCACATCCCGGGACCGGCCTTCCATCTGGACAAGGTCGCGCCGGACCAACAGGGCCACGCGCAGTTATTCTTCTCGCTGTATTTCGCCATGACGGGGCTGCACGCGCTCCACATGGTGATCGGGGTAGGAGTCCTTTCGATGCTGATCGTCCAGGCCCGCAAAGGGAGGTTCTCGGCCAGTTACATGACCCCGGTAGATGTCGCGGGCCTCTACTGGCACTTCGTGGACATCATCTGGATTTTCCTGTTCCCGCTGCTGTACCTGATCGACCGGCACATGAAATTGCCATGACGGAACACATCGATAGCGTCAAAACGTATGCCCTGGTCTTCGCCGCGCTGATTTTTCTGACAGTCGCGACCACGACCGTCGCGTTTGTCGATCTCGGTCCCTTCAGCGTGGTGGTGGCGCTGGTCATCGCCGTCTGCAAAATGCTGCTGGTGGCGTTGTTCTTCATGCATCTCCGCCACAGCACGAGGTTGACCAAGCTGGTGGTGGTGGGCGGGCTGCTCTGGCTGGGCATCCTGCTGGTGCTGACCATGAGCGACATGGTGACGCGAGGCTTGATCGGGGTGCCGGGCCGGTAGTGGCACAGGCGATAAGACAGTGCCGTTGTCAAAATCACTTCGTGTGTGCGCGATCCAGACTCTGGCTCGGGCATGGTTGCAACTTCCCAGAACGGCACTTGGGGGGCGTTTGGCGGCGCACATCAACGAGTAGGGGCGTTTTGCTGTCGCTTGACGTCACAGGGACTTCACGGGATGTATGCAACCGAACACTCGACGGCCAGTCATCTAACACCCACGCTGCACTGATTGCACGGCGTTCTTATTCCTGCGCGGCTTCGGTGAAGGAAGGCTCCGAAGTATCGAGCGCAGTTGCGCGGCTTCATTGGGATGATGCTGCCTAAGGTATGCCACCCTACCGCTGATCTGCCAGTAATTCTTCTCATAGCGTTCAGTTGTACGTGCCGCTTCTGGGGTGTTCCGTAGTTTTTGGACGGCCGCTCTGATCGCGGAGCGCTGCTCAGTGGTTAAGGCTGTTTTTACGTTCACAACCAGTTTTGTTGTAACCTGGCGTTCGCCCGCGCGTGCTATGGTTTGCTTGCCGCCGTTGAGCCGCAGTCCTTTGCGATGAACCATGGCATGCAGAGCGGTGATGATGTACGTGGTCAGTTCAGTGGAAATATCGGCCTCGCTGGAACAGGTGATGTCGTCGATCAAACGTGTGTAGGTGAGGCCTCGTTTGTGGACTCGTCAGAAAAATTCATGGGTTTGTTCAGGCTCGGGTAGTTTTGCAAGTGAGTGATAGAGGGCCAGTTCGAGGACTCGATAGGTGCGGAAGCCGTAGGATTTTCTCATGGTAACTTTGGCTTTGTTGTTAAGACCTTCAACCACGCCGCTGGAGAACAGTTTTTGGGCTCGAAAATAATTGAGGATCAGTTCGCGGTGCTGACGTAGCGTG
>JAIQFL010000035.1 GCA_020073365.1 Terriglobia bacterium
TGATCGCTGCCGGCTTCGAGAGCGGCCACGCGTACGGCAAGGCGATGCGCACCGTCAAGAGCTGCGTCGGCTCGACCTGGTGCCGCTACGGCGTGCAGGACTCGACCGCGCTCGCGATCCGCGTCGAGCACGTGGCGGTGTCCGCAACCGGCGCGGCCGGCGCGGCCGGCGCGGAGCGCGCGGGCGTCATCACAAACGGGGCTGCAAGCGCGACCCGGACGCCGGCGGCGGCCAGGGAGTTCTGTTTCAAAAATGTGCGGCGAGATGTCATGGATTTATCCTTATCTATTTCTTCTTTGCCGGAGGAGCCGCGGCGCGGAACAGCAGCGGTGCGAATTCGTGCAGGCAGCGGCGCCACGTCTGAAATTCGTGCGCGGTGCCGGGCGACTCGAAATACCCGGTGGGGATCCCGGCTTGGTCCAACTGCGCTCTTACCTCTTTGGTGCGGTTGTAGAAGTTGGCTTCCGTGGTGCCCACCCCAAACCACAGCACGCGAACCTTGTCGCGAAACGTTGTGCCCTGCGCGGCTACCGCATCCACTTGTGCCTGAGCCTGCGCCGAGGGCGTGCCGCTGAAGACGCCCAGGTACGAGAACAGATCCAGGTGCGTGGTTCCGATCTGGAAGGTCTGCATGCCTCCCATGGAGAGTCCGGCGAGTGCCCGGCGGTCGCGGTCGGCGATGGTGCGGAAGTTGACGTCGATTTCCGGGATCGCCTCCTTCACCAGGGATTCTTCGAAGACCGCGAAGCGGTTGGCGGTTGACCCCCGGCCGGCTGCCGCCGGAACGCCCGGCCTGGCGGCGAACCCGTTGTTCATCACGATCAGCATCGGGACGGCCTTCTGTTCGGCGATCAGGTTGTCGAGAATGAACTGGGCTCGGCCGGCGTGTGTCCATTCGGTTTCGTCTTCGCCGGCGCCGTGCTGCAGGTACAGCACCGGATAGCGCACGCGCGGGTTGGCCTCGTAGCCGGGTGGCAGGTAAACGAACATACGCCGCCACGACTGCGTCACCTTGGAGAAGAACAGGTGCTGGAGTACGTGCCCGTGCGGGACTTCCTTGAGATCGTAGAAATCTTCGCCCGGCGAGGGTACTTCGATGGCGGTCTTGATGCCGTTGCTGTAGAACGCTTCGCTGCCGGGGTCCATCTGGTAAAGCCCGTCCACAATCATGCCGTAATATTGCAGGCCGGGGCCGGGATACGGGATCACCAGGTTCCAGGTCCCGTCGGCAAGCTTTTCCATGTCGTAGAGTTTGTTCGTGGCCCCGATGCGCACCTGAATCTTTTGCGCGGTAGGGGCTTTGAACTGAGACCACACACGCCCGTCCTGGTGAATTTTCGGAAACTCGGCCAGGCGATGGGTGGTCGCGGCGCGCTGGAACTCGGCGGCATCGGGCGGTTGGGCCCAGGCGGCAACGAGGGCGAGAGCAGAGAGGAGCAGCGCCGGAAGAGTCAGGCGGCCGCATGTACGCGCTTTCAGGAGGATTCCGGAGAGTGTATCTCCTTTCGGAAAGCGATTCAACGAGGCCGCCGCCGCTCCTCCATGTCGTGCCCCTACTCCAGCACGCACTCCACCTTCGTTCCGTCCTTGGGAAGTGTTACCTTCACGATCTTCGACTTCCCACCGGCCTTGGCTTCAATCTCGTACTCGCCCAGGAAACCGCGCGTCGCGAACGTTCCTGCCGCTCCAGTCTTTCCGCTGGCGTTCGTCCACCACTTCTTGAATACCAGGTCCTGGTAGACTTCGCCATTCGGCTTGGGCGACCAGTCGCGCCGCAGCATGGCGCCCCTCGGTCTCCAGTGCGAGCCCTCCCAGAATCCCCACATGACAAATGCTTTCACCGAGGGATAGCTGAAAGCGGCCGTCATGAAGTCGCGAGTGTAATCCGCCTGCGTGACTTCGTCGGCAGTGTCGATATCGAACTCGGTGATCTCCAGTTCCTTTCCGAATGCCGCGTAACGGTCGAGCCTCTTGAACAGTTCGACCATCGGCGTAAGCCGGGCAGGGAAGTGGCTCTGAAGCCCGATGCCGTCCACCGGCGCACCCTGGTCGATCAGGTACTTGATCGTCTCTGCGTAATCGTCCTGGTGCGGCTTGTCCTCGCCTTCCAGAATGTTGAAGTCGTTGATGTACAGCTTCACCTGAGGATCGCCCGCGCGCGCCGCCCGGAACCAATCCACCATGGCGTGTTTGCCCAGGATGTCCATGAAATCGTGATTGGTGAAAGTCTCGTTGATCACGTCCCAGTCCACCAGCTTGCCGCGAAACGCGGAGGTGGTCTCCGTGATGTGGTCCGTAATCACCTTCGCCAGCGCGGCCGGGTTGTCCTTGGCATCCACGGCGGCCTTCACATTGGTGTTGCGCCAGGAGGGCCACACCAGGTTATGACCGCGGACTTGCACTCCGCTCTCGCGCAGCCAGTCCACCGCCCCCATCGTGGCCGGCCGGGAGTCTTCGACGGCCCACTGCGGCCACTTCATCTCGTTCTCCATGACGGAGAAATTGAACAGCTCCGTGACCTGCTGCTTGTACCTGGCCAGGTCTTCCGCGCTCCAGCGGCGTCCCGCGAGCGATGCTCCGGGGACGGCAGTGCCCCAAAGGAACCCGTGCTTCTTCATCCGCACCGAGACTTCCGCGTTTCGCACCGGCTTGCCGGCCGCGTCCTTCACTACCACCGTGAGATCGCCCTTGCGGTTCTTTTCAATTCGCTGCTCTGCGGCCTTGCGCCACGCGGCAGTCGGTTCGCTGCCGCCATAGCCGAGCTTGGTGAACGGCAGGTCGGCCACTTTCTTGGTGGTGCCGTAATTCATCAACTCGATGCCGCCGATCTCCACCGTCTGCGCGCGCAACCCGAGCGTGAAGGCGACTTCGCCCTCTCCCTGGTTGTAAGCTCGCGTCAACGCGAGGCGACCCTGGATGCGACATTCCGCAATCTGGGTGGCGGTCGGGGGCCTGGTGCAGGCCCGGGTCCGGACCGGGGCGCTGCTCCCGGTGGACGCGCGGCGGGCGGTGGCGCGCCTCCCGTCGCCGGTGCTCCCGGTGCTCCCGGTGCTCCCGGTGCTCCTGGTGCTCCCGGCCGGGCGGCCGGCGCGCCCGCAATCGAGAGGCTGTACGTGCTGGACTCCTCCGCCTTCAGAAAACCGGTGTACCGCGCCGAGAAATCTCCCTGGCCGACGCCTTCCGGCAAGCGGCTGCCGGGACCGAAACCGAACCCCGCACTCCCCAACTGCGCCTCGTTGCGGGTTGCGGCCGGCGAGCCGGAGAGATCCTTAGTCTTGAAATAAACCGCCGTGAGCCCCGCCTGGTTGTCTTCGGTGTGATAGGCCGACGCGGGAATCGCGATCGGATTGCGCAGGAACCTGGTCCCGGGCGTAAAGGTGACCTCGGCCGATGCGAACTGCCTGCGAATGCCGTCCAGGGGTGTCACATAATGCGACGAGGTGCCGTTGTAATTACCCTCCAGTGCCGGGATGGAATCGGCCAGCGGTCCGACTACGGCAATCTTCTTGACCGACTTCTTGAGTGGCAGAGAGCCGTCGTTCTTCAAAAGGACCATTACCTCGCGCGCGGCTTTACGTGCCAGTTCGCGGTGTGCGGCGCTGTCGTTTTCCGAGAAGGGAATCTGCGCGTACTTTACCATTTCGGGAGGATCGAACATGCCGAGTTGGAACCGTGCCTTGAACAGCCGCTTCAGATTGACATCGGCTTCCTTCTCACTGATTAAGCCCGTTTGCATCGCCGTGGCATATCCCTGGCTGTCGGCGCCGCAATCCAGATCGGTGCCACGTTTGAGCGATATGGCGGCCGACTCCGGAAGCGTCGGCACGAACTTGTGGTTGCGATTGATGTCGCCGATGGCGCCGCAATCCGACACCACGTAACCGTTGAACTTCCAGGCGCCGCGCAGCGTGTCCTGCAGCAGGAACGTATTGGCGCAGGCGGGCTCGCCGTTGATGCGGTTGTAGGCGCACATCACTGAGTCGGCCTTGCCTTCCACGACGGTTTGCCGGAAGGCCGGCAGGTAGGTGTCTTCTTCGTCATGCAGCGATACTTTCACGTCGATCGTGTGCCGGGCCGGTTCGGGGCCGCTGTGCACGGCGTAGTGCTTCGGCGTCGAAATCGTCTTGAAGTACTTCGGGTCATTGCCCTGCAAGCCCCGGACAAAGGCTGTCCCAAGGCGGCAGCTCAGGAAGGGATCCTCGCCGTAGGTTTCATGCCCCCTCTGCCCCAACGAGGGTCGCGAAAGATGTTGATGTTCGGGGACCAGTAATCGAGGCCCGCCGGGCCGGGACGCACGCCCATGCCGCTGCCGGGCAGGTTGGTGCCGGATTGCGCCGCCACCTGTCTGCGCTCATAATCGTGGAATTTGGCGCGCGCCTCGGTGCTGATCACGGTTGCCATTTCGAGGATCAACGGTTCATCGAAGGTGGCCGCCAGACCAATGGCTTGCGGAAAGACCGTGGCGATTCCCTGGTTCGCCACGCCGTGGAGCGCTTCGCTCCACCAGTTGTATGCGGGAACCTGAAGCCGCGGGATGGCCGCGGAGGTACTGCTGAACTGAGAGGCCTTCTCTTCGACCGTCATTCGCGAGACGAGGTCATCCACGCGCTGGTCAATCGGGAGCGCCGGATTCAGATAGGCGGGGCGTTCACCCGCGGGCGTTTGCTGGCCCACGAGCGGGCCGGCAGACACGGCCAATAGAAGGAGAGCAACTTTCTTAGACATGGATATCTTTCGCTTGCAGAACTGCGCTGCCGATAGTTCGTGGGGTTGACGGTTTCACCGCCGGCCCGCGATTCGACCAGGCGAGAACATTACTGCCCGCCTCCATCGAACCGGATCGTATCGGCCGCCCGCCTGTGCGATCACGTGTCCGCAATTGTAATCGACTGCTGGCCGCTCTGCAAGCGCCTACAGGGTCTACCAGAAATAGTTGCCAAGCTTCGCTCGGGGGAGCGCCGGGAAACTGCCTTGCTGAAAAATACCTTAAAAAACATTTTTGAAACGTTTTTCGGAGGCCGCCATTAACGAGATGGAAGGTGAAAACAACGAAACCAGCGAACGACTTCGGAATCGTGTTGTCCGGAAACGCGAATCGGGTAAGGCCATCCGCGGCAAGACTCAGCGGATCGTAAATTTGCCCGCGATCACCGTATTTCTTAATCCGTCTTTGCACGCACTGGCGCCGCACATCACAGGCCCGCCCAGGCCCGCCGAGAAATTGCCCGCGATGTCATTCGCATTCGGAACGCTTCACGGTTGTCGCGGATCGATCGCCCGCCGCTGGAATCCCTTCTTCAAATTCGCAAACGGGCCGGGCCACCGAGACTCGCCGGCGGGAGCGCCGAACAGATCGGTATCTATCGAGTGGAACACCGCCACTTTCGGCCAGTCACCGCGTGGAACCAGGGTCAGCAGTAACTGATCGATATCGAATGTGAGTTCCTCCACCGCGCCCACGGCGCCGTTCTTCTCGAGACCATAGAACTCGCGAAACGCGGGGACATCGAGCCACTGCGGCGGTTCGGGATTGAGTATCCGCAGATATCCGCCGCCCCTGCCCGCCATGACGTAAATATTCCCATCGCTCTGGTTGTGTTCGTTGGCGAATCCGATGGCCGCCGTTCCCCACCCATAGAAGATGTTGTTGTAGACCTTGTTTTCCCGCGCCGTTCCTCCGCGCGTGCCAATCAGCCGTTTCTCCACCGGCACGGAATACACGCCCGCGTTCTGCACGTTCCCAATCAGGTTCTGCGCAACAATCAGCTTGTCCGTTCCGTGGATGAAAATGCCTGATCCGGCCGAGCCTTCCAGGCCAGTCCCGCTCGGCTCCGAGTTTTTCACACCCCAGATCACGTTGTTATCGACCTGGTGCTGTTCGTGAGTGCCCTCAATGTGGATGGCACCGCTGACCGAAATCACATCGGCGATGACGTTGCCGGTCACGCGGTTGTTCGCGGCGGCGACATCGAGCCAGAGTCCCGCGGCATGCCGCATGTGCAGGATCACATTATTCCGAAGCAACCCGTCGCGCGCGGTGTGCAGCTTGATTCCGCCGGCTTCCCACTCCCGCTCGGCGTCCTGCCAGCCCACCCACTCGACGAGGTTCTTCTCGATGACTCCAAACCTGCCCGAGGGGAGTCCTTCAATGCCGCCGATCCCGCAATACCGGATCGTGTTCTTGCGGACGAGGTGAGATCCGCTGGGTTGCGGCTGCGCCTGCGCCGCCCCACCGCCCAGGCCGTTGCCCACTGCCAGGCAAATAGCGTTCGCC
Source organism: Terriglobia bacterium (assembly GCA_020073365.1). Classification (GTDB taxonomy): domain Bacteria; phylum Acidobacteriota; class Terriglobia; order Bryobacterales; family Bryobacteraceae; genus JAIQFL01. The sequence goes on from JAIQFL010000035.1 coordinate 6,275, forward strand.
CACTCGAACGTGTTGTCCTCGATGATCCAGTGGTTCCCGCCATTGGTGGCGACCATGCCGCTCTGCGGCATGGGGAAGGGATCGGCCCCGTGCTGGAAAGAGATCCCCTTCACCCGAATGTAGCCCAGCCCGCGCCCGCCTGACGCGAAAACCTGCTCCTGCACCGTCGCCTCGATCACGTGCTTCTCCGGCGGGTCGTCATTCGGCAGGCGGACGTAGATCGTCATGCCGCGCTGGTCCACCCAGAACTTCCCGCCGGCGCCGCCGATCTCATCGAACAGCGGATGCCACTGAATGTCTTCATAGTTATTGGTGGATCGAGCCGAAAGCGCGAACAGCTCGTTATAACCGTCCATCTGTTCGAGCGGCTTCCCATCCACGAAGATCATGCCGCGGCGCCGGAAGTACGGCGCCATGCTGATGACTTTGTAATTCATCCAGAAACGGTCGCCCGGCACATTCATCATCGCGAATGGGTTATAGACGCCGCGCAGGAAGGGGCCGATATCGATCTGCCAGGCACGCGCGCCCGAAGGTGCGCCTCCTCGGCCCGCTCCGCGGTCACTGGGCTTCCAACCCGTGTCGAGCACTGCCGATCCCTTGATCACCACCTTCGCCCCCGGCGCCGCTTCGTAGCTGATCATCTTGTCGGGCCCCGTGCCGCCGCGCGCGGGATTCACCCACTCACGGTAGACGCCCTCGGCGATCACCACGTGCTCGCCCGGTTGCAGCACCTGGGCGGCCTTGTTGACGGTGCGGAAAGGCCGCTCGCGCGTGCCCGGCCCCTGGTCCTCCGCGTTGGCGGCCTTCCCGTCCACGTAGTATGTCTTCGAAAAACTGAGAGGCTTTTCCCAGGACTGGACTTCCGTCCCATCCGGCAACCGGCTGCTCGACGCCCGCACGCCCGCGAGCGGAATCAGCGATGCGCAGACTACCGCGCAAACACGAATCATGGTATCGATTTCCATTCGTCCATCCTCCATTTCCCAGGCGTTCAACAGAATTCCCGACGGCGGCAGCCGGGGATCAAGCGCTGGCGGCAGGCCCCGCACCGGCTTTCGGGCGGAGCCCATCGTCTGCAGGTCCCCGGAACCCGGGTCGCAAACCTGGAGGTCCGCCCCACGTGGCTGACTAGCTCTGCGACAGGATCTTCCGCAGGTCGCCTTCGGGGTCGTTGACCATGCGGCACTGGTTGTCCCAAACCATCGCCTCGCACTTCTCGGCAGTAAACGGTGCCCAGATCAGGCCCGGCTGGCTGGGATTGCCGGTCTTCGCGTGATTCGCCCACGCGGTGGCCATCTTCCGTGCGAGCGCCTGGGCCTCCGGCGTATTGCCGGTACCCTGTTCGCAGCGCTTGGTGTTATCGAAGCAGAAGGCCAACTCGGCGGTGTGCCATGCGCCGGCGTCTTCCAACATGGGGGATTGCCAGGTGAACCAATAGGCGTAGACCGGCGCGCCCTTCTGGTTGTACTTGAGGGTGGCCATGCGGGTGACGTTATTGCGGCTGTTGATGCCGTTCACGCCGTAGGAGAGCAGGCGAACGCTCTTCTTTGGGTACTTCTTCATCATGGCATCGGCCAGAGCCCTGCCCTTGGCCTCTCCCCAAGTGCGGGCGAGGGTGGCGCGCCACTGCTCCTCGGTGGGACGCGACCCCATGGAGTTGCCCTCTTCGCTGACGCTGCCAATCAAGATCGGGATGTTCTTCGCCGTGTCGGCGATCGCATCGTTAAAAGACTTAAGCGTGATGATGCGTCCATCGACCGTCGGTCCGGATCCGACGCGCGGCGGGGCCGCCGGTCCGCCAGGGCCGCGGCCCGCGGGCAGAGGGCCGTTGATTCTCGTGGCGGCGGAATTGGCGGCCGCATTCAGCCTGGTCCACTCCATTTTCTGGAGCGAGGCGATATCATTGGGCCCCAGAGCCAGTTCCTTCATCACCTGCCGGGCGAACTCGCGGGAAGCATCGGCGCCGGGAGGGTTGCCGCCGCCGCCCGACTGGATCGACGCCCGGTGGATGAGCCCCACCGCCGACGGCATGCCCAACAGGGTGGTCACTTTGGAGCCGCCTCCCGACTGGCCGTAAATCATGACCCGATCCGGATCGCCGCCGAAGTTGGCGATGTTCTCGTGAACCCATTTCAGCGAAGCGACGAGATCCATCATGCCGCAGTTCACCGAATCGGCGTAAGCCGGTCCGCCGATCTCGGACAGGTCGAAAAATCCGAGAATATTGAGGCGGTGATTGACGGAGACCTGCACCACGTCGTGATGCCGCGCCATCTGCGCACCTTCGTGCGAAGGCAGTTCGTAGGAAGATCCGAAGCTGAAACCGCCGCCGTGGAAGTACACCATAACCGCGCGCTTGCCGGTCAGAGCGGGCGTCCAGACGTTCAGCTTGAGCATATCTTCGCCCTGGTAGCCGTCATCCCAATCCTGAATGAACGACTGCTCGATCGAACCCCACACGGCCTCGCCTTGGCCCTGCTGCGCCACGGGACGATCCCAGCTATGCAGGTTCTGCGGGCAGTTCGGCCCGTAAATCAACGCGGGATACTCGCCCTCCCACGGCTTGGGAGGCTTGGTCGGAAGCCACCGGTTCTCGCCGGCGGTCGTCTGGCCGTATGGAATCCCTTTGAATGTGAGGACGCCGCCATCCACGAAGCCGCGTACCTTTCCGTATTGCGTCTTCGCGACCGCGGAACGAGGCGTCGAGCATGCGGCCGGGACCTGCTGGTGCACGGCCGTCTTGGTGCTGTCGGAAGCATTCGCGGGTGGAGCCAGCGTGGCCCCTAAGCCCGCTGTCGCCGGCCAGAGCAACGCCTGACGGCGATTGAATTTCGTACGATCTTCGGAATTTGAGTTAGACATTGCGTCTCCTTTCAACGCCATACGCCGAGGTTTACTCCGACCACCGCGGGCATCCCGTGAGGTGCCGGCGGCCGCAAGCTACCGCAGCCGCGAATTTTAGCACCCGTACCAAGGTACGGGAAAGGCGGAAGGCTGGGCGGGGAGAGGAGCCAGAAAGCAGGAGCGAGAATGCCGCGTCCCTTCCGACGGCGCCGGATCGTATCAACCTGTGACTGGCATCTTTGAAAACACGCATTCGCCTGCAAGTCATAGGTGAGATCGGCGCACATCTTCACCGCCAATTGTGAAAATGGGAATTTATCGAAGAGGTCCCGATGACGACAAGCACATAGAGGGTGCTGACCGCGAATATTGGTACGGTGAAGAAGTCAACCGCACGATGGTCGGAAACACCCAGTTTCCGTAAGCCGTGAAGGGTGCTAACGTATGATCCAACTTCGCACATTGCATTGGCGAAGGCGTGATTGCCGAGTACTGCAAAGCCTGGGTTGGCGGGCCAAGACAAGGGAGATGACATGGCAATTAACAGACGAGAGCTTCTACGGGCCTCGGTTGCAGGCGCCGCGATCTTGAAGGGAGGAAGGCAGGCGTGCGCCGCCGCCCCAGCAAACATCCAGGTCGCGCTCGATGCCGCGAAGGTGGGCGATCCGATCAATCCGATGATCTTCGGGGGGTACATGGAACCGGCCACGACGCGAGTCTGGTCGGAGATGCTTTCAGACAGGAAATTCGTGAATCCGATTCAGCCCGCCACGGCGGCTGCGCCGGGCGGGCGCCGCGGACCCGCAGGGCCCGGTGGCGGAATGTTTCGCCGTTTTGGAGGCGATCCGTTTCGGCCGGTTGGACCCGCGGACGTGGTGGTAATGGATACCGTGAAGCCGTTTGTCGGCAAACAGAGCCCGCGCATTAGGCTGGCCGGTTCCGAACCACGCGGCATTCAGGCGTCCGGACTGCGCGTGGCCAAGGGGAAGTCATATGCTGGCCGGGTTTGGCTTGCGGGCGATCCCGCAGCCGAAGTCGCAATCCGGCTGGTCTGGGGAGAGGGTGCGAGCGGCTCGCAAACCATAACGGCCCCGGCGCTGACCAGCGTTTACCAGAAGGTGCCGTTGCAGTTCTCCGTACCGGCTGACGCGGAGAGCGCGCGCCTGGAGATTGTGGGTACCGGCAGCGGCGGGTTCCACGTCGGGACCGCTTCCCTGATGCCGGCCGATAACTTGCAAGGCTTCCACGCCGGGATGATCAAGTACTTCAAGGAGCAGGGCTTCAAGATGATGAAGTGGCCCGGCGGCAACTTCGTCTCGTCCTACGATTTCCGCAACGGTCTGGGCGATATCGATATGCGCCCGCCGCGCGGGCGGGAGTCCAACGATGTCGGCCTTCATGAATTCGTCGCCCTCTGCCGGCTGGTCGGCGCCGAACCCGATCTGACGATCAACAGCGGTTACGGAGACGCTCACAGCGCCGCCGAGGAAGTGGAATACTGCAACGGCTCCGTCCAAACGCGCCTGGGCTCATTGCGGGCGCAGCATGGACATCCCGAACCGTTCAATATCCGGTACTGGACCATTGGCAACGAGATGTACGGCCCCTGGCAGGCTGGCCACATGTCGCTGAACCAGTACTGGGTGAAACACCACGAGATCGTCGAAGCCATGAAGCAGGTGGACCCCACGATCAAGGTCGTCTTGGGTGGGGCCAGCATCTGTGAGAGAGGGATCGGATGCGCGGAAAAGAAGGGCAACTTCTTCCCGAGCGAATGGGAGCCGCCCATGCCCTACGACCTGCCGTTCGCGTTCGGGTCGCACGAAGACTGGGACGGATATCTGCTCCAAGACTGCGCCGTTGCCGCCAACAACGTCGATTTCCTCTCCGAGCACACCTACTCGTATCCTCGGCTGTCTTACGACTCGAAGCAGCAGTCCTTCGTGAATATCGACGATTCGCTGGTCAACCAGGCGCGGAGGGCGTCCAACCGTATCGGCGAGGCCTTCGAGGCGTGGGACAAGTACCTGGAGAGGATGCCGGCCCTCAAAGAGAGAAACATTAAGTTCATCTTCGACGAGTGGGGCTGCCGGCACCGGCAGATGGGCGGTAACTACCAGCCGCCGGGAATGTTGACACCGCTCGCGTACGCTCTGCTGTTGAATGAGATGTTCCGTAACTCCGACAAAGTGGAGGCGAGTTGCGCCACCGGCGGGCTTGGGGGCGTACAGATCGACAACTTTGGCAATGCCACGGGCTTGTCGGCGGAAGGAACGGTGATGAAGCTCATGCACACTCACTTCAACAGCGCCCGCCCGGTAGCCGTGACCGGAAATTCGCCCCAGCAAGGGGTTCCGGGCACGGTGTTCGTGGACATTCCGAGCGTCCCCATCGGAAGCCCTACTTATCCTCTGGATGTGACCGCTGCCATCTCCGCCGACAAGAAGAAACTCATCATCTCCGTGGTCAACCCCACGGAAGAGCAACAGCGGCTTTCGCCCAACGTCACGGGAATTAAGCTAAGTGGGCCGGGCAAGCTGTTCCAGATCGCGCCGCCCAGCCTGAACTCATCGAACCAACCGGGGCAGCCGCCGAACGTCGTGATCCAGGAGATCCCGCAACCGGCGCTCCTGGATGCGATTCCGGTTCCGCCCGTCAGCATCAGCGTTTACGAGTTCGACATCGCGTAATTGCAGAGGCACGTCCTGCAAGACCTTGCGTTGTCCCGCTATCGGGTGAGGAGCGGCTAAAAGTATGGCAGATTTGTCCCCAAACACCATTCTGCGCCGCGCTTCAAGCCTCGGAATCAGAGTCGATCCCGATGGGCAGATCGCGGTCCGGAGTCCGGAGGGCGAGGCGGTGTGTGGCGCGGCGCATGGATTGGCCGTGCTGGACGTGTTTTCCACAGCAAGGACTATTGGGGATGCCGTGGCACGGCTGCGGCAGAGGGTTCGCGGGGCGCAAGACTGGATCGATCTCACCAACACGATTATCGAACTGCACCAGGGAGGCATTCTATTGGACGACGGGGAGACGGGTGCCGAGATCGACCGCGAAGCGCGCGGCTTCGCAGCCCCCGAAGTCCATATCTCAATGTTGAACGACCGCGCGCAAACCGCCGGATTCCTTGCCGCCATACAGGAAACCGTCAAACCTGGCGACGTCGTTGTGGACGTAGGCACGGGCACCGGCGTTCTGGCCATCGCGGCGGCCCGCGCCGGCGCGCGGCACGTCTACGCGATCGAAGCCTCGAGCATCGGCCACGTTGCGAACCTGATGTTCCAAGCCAACGGCCTGGCCGACCGCATCACGCTTCTGGAGGGCCGTTCTACTCACATCGACCTGCCGGAAAAAGCAGACGTGCTGATCAGCGAGACGATCGGTAGCGAGCCTCTGAGGGAACAGGTTCTCGAGACTTTCCTCGACGCGCGCCTTCGCTATCTGAACCCCGACGCCCGGTACCTGCCCGAGAGACTCTCCCTCTTCGGCGTCCCCGTTGAAATCCCGGCCACCGATCTGAGTTCTCACACGTTCACTCCCGAAACTGCCGAGCGATGGCGCAATGCGTACGGGATGGACTTCAGCCCCCTCGCCGTGGTGGCGGCCTCACCGGGACAGTCCTTTCTCGCGCAGCGCACCGAGGCCCGTCAATGGCAGCGGTTGAGTGAACCGATCCAGCTCTGGGACGTCGATTTGCGCCGCCATCCGGACGCGGCGGTCCGGAGCACGGTCTCCGGCACCGCAACGTCCTCGGGCCTCATCACTGGATTGACGATCTTCTTCGAATTGCACGTTAGCCCTTCGGTGCGCCTGTGCACCGACCCCTCGACCGCAGCGGAGCATTCCAACTGGCGAAACCCCGTGGAGATCCTGCCTGTAGCGTTGAAGGTCCATCCAGGCGACCTTATCGAAGTAACTTACAGATACGGCGTTCCGGGGCAGAAAGTGGAAGTCAGAACCGCGCCGGTGCGACGATATCGGTAAGCTTCGCGGACCGTGCGCAAATCGGCTGCCATGTTTCGGCGAGGAATAGACGAGGCCGAACCCGGCGCACCGCGGCGCCGCGGGTATGCTGGTACCCCGAGGCCGCAGCGACACTCTTTAGCCGAGCCTGTCCTCCGGCCTGCCCGCCACAAACCTCGTCTTGCTTCTTCGGAGCGGCCGGAGCGGCCCACGGCAGCATCCACCGTGGGTGAATCCTGCTATCTTGAAGAGCTATCCTCATGGCGCGACGACGGTCAATCACGTTCATCGTCGGGGGGACGGTGGTCCTGGCAGCGATCGCTGTCCTGCCATTCCGTGTCCGGAGTCAGAGCCCGGCAGCCGCCATTCATTTTTCACATCGCCCGATCGCCTTCACATTGAACAACGGCGAAACCGAGACACGGTACGTTCCCGAGACGATGGCCGGAGGCGTCGCTGTGTTCGACTACAATAACGACGGTCGCCCGGACATTTTTTTTACGAATGGCGCGGAGATGCCGTCGCTCAAAAAGACGTCGTCCAAATACTGGAACCGGCTGTTCCGGAACAATGCCGATGGCACCTTCACCGACGTCACGGAAGCGGCGGGACTGGCGGGCAGCGGCTACGATATGGGCGTCGCCGTGGGCGATTTCAACAACGATGGGCACGAAGACCTCTTCGTGGGGGGCGTTCACCACAGCGCCCTGTACCGGAACAACGGCAACGGGACCTTCACGGACGTGACGGCGCAAGCCGGGCTGGACAAGCCGGATGCCGAGTTCGGGCCGCTCTGGTCGGTCGGCGGAGTGTGGCTCGATGTCAACAACGACGGCAACCTCGACCTCTTCGTGACCAATTACCTGGGTTGGAATCCGGACAAGGAACCAACCTGCCTGGTCAACGGCAAGCGCGACTACTGCCACCCCCGATATTACAAGAGCACGCCCGACCGCCTCTATCGTGGCGACGGGAAGGGCGGGTTCACGGATGTCTCCGGTTCATCGGGGATTCGCGCGTATCCCGGGAAAGGCATGGGAGCTGCAATAGCCGACTTCGATGGCGATGGCTGGATGGACATCTTCGTCACCAACGACAAGTTGGCCAATTTCCTGTTTCAAAACCTGGGGTCCGGAAAGTTCCGGGAGATTGCGCTCAAAGCGGGCGTGGCTTATACCGCCGACGGGTCGAACGTCTCTGGAATGGGATCGGATTTCCGGGATATCGACAACGACGGCTACCCCGATATCGTGTTCGTCGCCCTGCCCAACGAGACCTTTCCCTTGTACCGGAATACGGGGAAGGGGTTTTTCGACCCGAATGCGTCCAGGCCAATGGACCAGCTCACCCGAACCATGGGTGGTTACAGCCCCGAGCTTTACGATTTTGACAACGACGGCTGGAAGGACCTATTCGTTTCGAGAGGCCACGTCCAGGCGAATGCCACAAGCCGGGAAGTCATCGATCAACCCAACTCGGTCTTTCGCAACCTGGGGAATCTCGCTTTCGCGGCCCTGACCGCGGAGGCGGGCTTCGAGACGCAACCGCCGCGGCGGCATCGCGGGAGTGCGATCGGCGACCTCGACGGCGATGGCCGTCCGGACGTGGTCGTCACCGCCTTGTCCGGTCCCGCAGAAATCTGGATGAACGACAGCCCCGCCAAAAATCACTGGCTGGAACTGAAACTGGTAGGCACCACCAGCAATCGGGACGGAATCGGCGCCGCGATCAAGCTGACTTCCAAGCACCTGGTGCAGTACAACCACGTAACGACCGCGGCGGGCTACGCCTCGTCCAGCGCCGGGCCGGTGCACTTTGGCCTGGGTGTGGACGAACAGGCCGACGTAATCGAGATTCGCTGGCCGTCCGGCGTGGCTCAGAGGCTCACCGCGGTCAAATGCGATCGCGTACTGGAGGTGCAGGAGCCAGGCCCGCCTGCCAAAGCGCAAAGGCCTTGAAAGCGCTTTAGAAGACGTCCTGCCCCGCCCAGGGGGTTCGCCCGAGCCTGTTCTGTGAAGCGTTTTCCTAATCGATTCAAGCAGATCTTCAGGCCTTATTGACTTTTACACCGCGATGTGCTACCCATTGCCACGGAGGCGCCTCGTGAACGTACACATGCAATCCCTTACAAAATTTGTCGCAATATACCTCTGGACGGTCTTGTTGGGTGTTGGCATCGTTTGGGGCCAAGCCACGAACTCAGCAGACGTCACCGGTACCGTGACCGATCCGTCCGGAGCGGTCATCCCTGGTGTAACGGTTACCGTCAGGAATATCGACAAGAACACGGAACACCCGATAACCACGAACGCTGCCGGTGTCTACGATACCGGGCCGCTCGCCCCGGGTGATCAGTACATGCTCATCTTCAAAAAAGAGGGCTTTGCCACCCTGCAGCGCGGTCCCATGACGCTGCGCACCGGTGTCATCGGTCTGAATGTTCAGTTGACGCTGGGGCAGGCGACGCAACAGGTCATGGTCAGCGAGGCTGCGCCTCTGCTCGAGACCACCAGTTCCGAAAAATCGTCCACGCTGGCCGCGGAGACCCTGACCCGGTTGCCCCAGGTCGGAGCGCCGGACTGGCAGGCATTCATCATTTTGTTGCCTGGCACGGCGGGTTTGGGGAACTCCAACACGGTCGGCATGGACGGAGTGTCAGCGAATGGAAGCATGCCGTTCTCCACCGCGCTGTTTGACGGTGCGAACACGAACTCGCCGATGAGCAACAACGTGATTGCCACCCCGATCTTCGACTCCATCAGCGAAGTGAAGGTCACCACATCGCTTTTCTCTGCGCAATACGGGAACGGCGGCGCTCTTTTTAACCAGATCAGCAAAGGTGGAACGAACCAGTTCCACGGGATGGGGTATGACTACCTCCGGAACACCGTGCTCAATGCGAATGCCTACCAGTTTGGCACCACAGCGGCGAGGACGCCCATCCACTACAATGCGATCGGCGGGAACGTCGGCGGCCCGGTCCTCAAGAACAAGATCTTCTTCTTCTACGGCATGGAAAATGTCATCAACCATGGCGCAGCCAACGTCAGTTATATCTCGGTGCCTACGGCTGCCATGCTCAATGGCGATTTCAGCGGGATGAATACTATTTACGACCCATCGACGCAGACGGTCAATTCAGCCAATGTCGTGACCAGGCAACCGTTCGCGAACAACAGGATCCCAGCCTCGATGCTGGACAGTGTGGCCAAGAACCTGCAGGCGTACTTCCCGGGCCCGAATCTGCCCGGAACCGTCGCCAATGGCGTAACGACCAACAACTACCAGTATGCGATTCCATCCATAAATCCACAGATCAAGTACTTTGGACGGTTTGACGCGGATATATTCAGAAACCACCGGATCACGGGCTCCGCGACTTGGAATGACAGTCCGGGGAAGGGCGTCGGCCCCATCGCCCCCGTGGGCGTTATCGACCGGGATATCATGAACGCCAACGCTCAGCTCTCCGACTATTGGAGCATCAGTCCCACCACACTCAACGAATTTCGTTGGGGGTTTATGGCGGAATATGACAAGCTCAAGCCCCAGACAATGAATATGGGATATCCGCAAAAGCTGGGCCTGCTGTTCTCCAAGGCGGATATCTTCCCGAACGTCAACATCACGAACATATACGGCCTGGGCTCCGGCCTTCATGCGAATTACCAGGAGAACCAGCACGACATCTCGGATGTCGTGACGCTCATCCGTGGCCGCCACACCCTCCACATCGGAGGCAACCTAGTCTACATGATCGCGGATTCAACCGCCTGGGGCAATATCAACGGGGCGACCCTTGGCTTTACGGGCGTCTACACCGCGGGCAGTAACGCTGGATCGCTTGCATCGACAACGGGCGTCGCGTATGCCGATTTTCTGTTGGGCTTTGCCAAATCCTGGTCGGCTTCGGTCTCGCCGCAATACGCGGGCCGGCTCAGGAATCCGGCGGCATTCGTCCAGGATGACTTCAAAGTGAGCCCGAAGCTTACTCTGAACCTTGGCTTACGGTGGATGGGAACCACAGGTTTCTGGGATAGGGACGGGAATTCGCGTTCGTTCGATCCGACCGTTATGAATCCCGCCACCGGGAAACTCGGAGCGATGTGGTTCGGGATCACCAAGGCGAATGGCAGGACAGCGCTGCAGAAGTCGCAGTACAACAACTGGTTGCCGAGAATCGGCTTCGCGTATTTGTTCGACAGCAAGACGACGGTGCGCGGCGGCTTCGGCATGTATACGTTCCCATGGAATGTGGACACGTACGGCAGCAATGGATTGGGAAATGCCTTTACCTCGAGCGGCAACCTGACGGACTCTACCAACAACGTCTATCCCGTGGTCATCCTCTCCTCTGACGGGAGCACGAACTACCAGGGATCGACCGGCGCCAGCATCAACTCGAAATTCCTAGGTGCTGTGACCACCCCACAGGGCTATAATGGCCAATCTGTCGGATTCCAGCAGTACGATTCGCCCGTCCCGCGCCTCTACTCATGGAATTTCACCATCCAGAGACAGTTTACGGAAACCCTGGTGGCCGATCTTGGCTACGTCGGAAGCTATCAGAAGAACCTGCCCTTCCTTACGGACCTCAACCAACCTTCCGAGGACAAGCTGGGGCCGAGTAGTGCGCAGTACCGCCCGTACCCATTCCAGACGATTTCCGGTTCCAACACGGAAGGCAAATCCAATTACAACTCGTTGCAGACGTCGGTTTCGCAACGCATGCGCGGCGGGCTGAGTTTCAGCTTCAACTACACCTGGTCCCACATGCTGTCGAACCAGGATTCCTCGGGTCGGGGCACCATGATGGGCACCCAGACGTACCAAAATGCCTATAACCCAGATGTCAACTATGGGGCTTCGAACTTCGACGTGCGCCACGCGTTCAAGGGGAATGTGGTTTATGCCCTTCCTTTCGGGCACGGCAAGACGTACATGAGTCAGAATGCGGTTGCCGACAAAGTGATCGGCGGCTGGACCATTTCGGGCACCCTGGTTGCTCAGAGTGGCAGTCCCTTTACACCAGTCATGGCTACGAACAACAGTTACAGCCTGTCCACCAACGCTTCCTGGTATCCGAACGTTGTGGGGAATTGGAGACTTGACAATCCGACCATTAACGGATGGTTCAACGTCAACGCCTTTGCGGCTCCCACAGCCGGAACATTTGGCAACATGGGGAGAAACGTCGTATACGGGCCCGGTCTTTTCAGCATGAACATGTCGCTGGCTAAATCGTTTCGGATCCGGGAAAAGGTCAGGTTCGACTTGAGCGGAAACGCCACCAACATCTTGAATCATCCGGGTTTCGGCCCGCCTGACCGTTCCATCGGCGCGGGTCATATCGGAAACATCACGAGCACCAGGGTGGGTTCGCGTCAAATAGAAATCGTGATGAAATTTATTTTCTGACACCCGGATGACATCAACGACCATAGCAGTGCGGCTCCGCGAAAGACGTAGCCGCACTGCAACAGTTCACCCGAAGGCAATTATGTTTACGCTCCGAAATGGATGTGTATTCCCGTGGCTGGTACTGGCACTGTTTGCCACGGCCGCCGCTCAGACGCCGGGCGCTCCCGAGAAACGGATCGCGGTCACAGTGGACGCAGCCAGGACTGCCGCCCCCATATCGCCCTACATGTACGGCCAGTTCATCGAGCACATCGGCGACCTGGTGAATCGCAGCATCTGGGCCGAAATGATCGACGATCGGAAGTTCTACTACACGGTCGACTCCAAGAGCGAAGCGCCGCCCGCTTCACGAGGCCGGCGTCCCAACCCATGGCGCCCCATAGGCCCGGACAATGGCGTGTCAATGGACAGCGAGCACGCCTACACCGGCAAGCACAGCCCACTGATCACGCTCGACGGCGCCGCGCCCAGCGGCATCGCACAGGCAGGCATCGTCCTGCGCAACGGCCGTGCCTACACCGGGCGCGTGGTATTGGCGGGCGATGCCGGGGCAAACGTCACCGTCAGCCTCGTCTGGGGCTCCGGCCCCAATGACCGCCAGGCCATTCCGATTCGGGGCCTCCGGTCCGACTATGCCAAGTTCCCCCTGAAGTTCACCGCGGGGGCCGAAACCGACGGTGGCCGGATCGAAATCGCCGGGACGGGCAAAGGCGCTTTTCATGTCGGGGCTGTGTCGCTGATGCGCGCCGATAATATCCGCGGCTTCCGTCCCGACACCATCCTCCTGCTCAGGGAACAGCGCTCCGGTGTGTGGCGTTTTCCCGGCGGCAACTTCCTCTCCGCCCACGAATGGCGTGACGCAATCGGCGACATCGACAAACGCCCGCCCCGCTGGGATCCCGTCTGGAATGCCCTGCAACCCAACGACGTCGGCACCGACGAGTTCCTGTTCATGACCGAGCTTCTCGGAGTGGACCCCTATATCAACGCGAGCGCCGGTTTCGGCGATGCACACTCGGCCGCCGATCTGGTCGAGTACGTCAATGGCTCGATCGATACTTCCATGGGCAAGCTGCGCGCGGCCAACGGCCACCCGGAGCCTTACGGCGTCAAGTGGTGGGGCATTGGCAACGAAATGTGGGGTGACTTCCAGTTCGGCTACATGGCGCTCAAGCAGTACGTTTTCAAGCACAACCTGTTCGGCGAGGCGATGCGCAAGGTGGACCCCTCCGTCTTCCTGACCGCTACCGGCAGGGCGGCCGGATCGATGGACCAGATCGGGAGCGACAACGACTTTACCGGCGGACTGCTGACCCACTGCCTCCCGTACATCGACGCGGTGTCGGAGCATTACTACGCCTATGAGGGCGGCCAGAACCGGAGCGCGCCCGTTGAACTGCCGCTGATTGACGCGGTCTACCGCGCGGCCAACCTGGTGCGCGCCAAAGTCGAGGCGTACGACGAGTATTACCGCCGGATTCCTGGTCTGAAGACTAAAAGGGTCCCCATGGCAATTGACGAGTGGGCTTATTCGCGCCTTCCGGTGAATATGAAGCAGACGCTCGGCAACGCCCTGGTCTTTCACGAAATGTTCCGTCATACGGACATGATCGTGATGGCGGCTCATACGATGGGAACGTCCTCCATCGACTTCAACGCGAACGAGGCGACTCTGAACGCCACCGGCCTGCTGTTCAAGCTCTATCGCGATCACATGGGCACGCTGCCGGTCGGAGTAGGCGGCAACTCCCCACCTCCGCCGCACAATGCTGGCGCGAGCGGCCGTCTGCCGAAGGTGCATGCGGGCAGCCCGACCTACCCGTTGGACGTCAGCGCCGCCCTGAGCGCCGACGGCAAGCTGCTGACCATCGCCATCGTCAACCCGACCGAATCGGCCCAGGATCTCGACCTCACCATTCAGGGCGCGCAACTTCGCGGCACGGGCCGGATGTGGCGCCTCACCGGTCCGAACCTGACTGCAATGACGAGTCTGGTGCGCAAGGAGGTTCAGGTTACGGAAGCGCCGGTAAACGTAATGCCCAGAACGCTGCGGGTCGCGCCGATCAGCATCGAAATGTACGAGTTCGAAAAAGCGCCCTAAAGAGGGCCTTCGCGAACCTCCGTGTCCGCGCGGCCAGCGCGAAATCGGGAATGGTGGTACACGTTGCACGTGAGGAATCTCGTCTCAAAAACCGTTTGCGCACTGATCGTTTGCCTGCCCTGCGCAGACCTGATCGCGCAGAACGCGCCGGACGTTCGGCAGAAAGTCGGGGCACTGGAACAGCGGGTACAGAAGTATCTTCAGGAACAAAAGCCGCAGCTCGCGATTCCCGTTCTGCGCGAAATCGTCACCCTCGATCCGAAGAACCTCAATGGCCAGGCAAACCTCGGCGTCCTGCTGTTTTTCCAGGGTGGTTACGCCGAAGCCATCCAGCACCTGCGCGCCGCACTCGAGATGCAGCCAGGTCTCTCGAAAATCGGGGCGCTGCTGGGAATCGCGGAGAAGCGGACGGGGGACGCGGCCCGGGCGCAGATAGATCTGGAGAAGGCATTTTCCAATCTGGACGACACGAAAATCCAGATCGAGGCCGGTCTCGAACTACTCGAGCTTCGAGCGGCTTCGGGGCAACTCGACCAAGCCCTGTCAGTGGCGGCAAAGTTGGCCGATCTGGCGCCGAAAGACCCGCAGATCCTCTTCGCGACGTTTCATATTGCGCGGCGGTTGATGGACCAGAGCCTGCTGAGCATGATGATCGCGGCGCCGGATTCCCCGGAAATGCACATGATGATGGCGGGCGAGCTTGGGCGCCAGGGGAATCAAACCAATGCGATCGCGCAATATCGGGAGGCGATCCGGCTGAATCCAAAACTTCCCGGAGCACATTTCGAACTGGCCGAGCAACTGAAGACCGCCGCCGATTCCGCGTTGAACGCGCAGGCGGAAGCCGAATACATAGCCTCCATCCAGGTGAATCAGTACGATGAGAAGGCTTGGCGCGAGCTCGGTCGGATCATGATGGCGAAGGGCGATTTCAAAGCAGCGGAGGAGAATTACCGGAAGGCTGTCGCTCTCGAGCCGAAGGATTCGGAGGCAAAGACCGGTTTGGCGACAGTGTTGATCTCTCTGGATCGGACGAACGATGCCATTTCGCTTCTGGAGAGTGCGGTGCAGGACGATCCGACCAACACCGCGGCGCACTACCGCCTCGGCATGCTGTATCGAAGTGCCAGCCGGACGGCAGACGCCGATCGCGAGATGGAAGCATTTCATCGTTACCAGGACGTGAGGGAAAAACTGGACAAAATATTCAGACAGTTGGGTGGCGCTGTCCGGGAGAATCCCGAGGGTCCCAGATTCTGACCGGCGCAGCCTCCGGTCAGGCGATCTCCCGGGGTACAAATAACAGGAGGCTTGCTTCGACGAGTATCCAATACCACGACCATTGATCCAGCGCCATAGTGATTGCATGCTGTTCGATGACGCTCTTCCTGGGACTGCTGGACGCGTACTGGTAGAAGAGTTTGGTCATGAGCACTTTGCGTCGGTTTCGGACCGTCTCCTGTTGGTCTAGTGGCAAGGCCGCACCGGACGCCGCTGCCATCGGCAGCAAGATACAATGCACGTCAAAACGACGCCGGATGCCGAACAGGTCCGAGAGGCGGTCGTGTAGCTTGATCAGACGACTTACTCCGGCGACCACCAGGGCGCCCACAAGCACGGCGACGGGTATCTCTGCGTCCGTCTGTGGGATTTTCACGCGCCACGCCGGCAAAAGGGCGCCCAATACAGGCGCTTGCCAAGAGAGCAGACCCAGCGCCGCGATGCTCACAAAGAACGTCACCGATGCGATCTTGTTGAGCATAGATCAGTAATCGGAGACAGTAGCAAACGGATTCAAGCTCATAGCGCAACCCGACGTCACCGATTGCTTCGACCATAGCGAGAACCTGCGTCGGTCAAGCGTTGATAGAGCATCGCACCCCGATCTCGGGAAGTAAAGCAGACACCGCGGGTGGAATACCGCTTGTGCTTCGCTCTGCAAGCGGTTACACTGTTCGCCATGGCTGCGGCACGAGCGCGATCGGCACAGTTGCAGGGCGTCTGCCCTGGCAATTCGCTCCGCGGCAGTGTTCCGGGCGAGCACGGGCCGCGCCTGACAGGAGAGCATCCTATGCGCTGTGTTTTCCTTCGCTGGCTTCTCATCTTCTCCACGGCCGCGGCAGTTCCGCTCTCGGCAGCCGACCCAGTGCTGTGGTACCGGCACGCGGCACAAAAATGGGGCGACTCACTTCCGGTCGGTAATGGCCGGCTCGGCGGAATGGTGTTTGGGGAAATCGCCAAAGAGCACATCCAGTTGAACGAAGATACGGTCTGGAACGGCAGGAAGCGCGACCGCATCAATCCGGAAGCGCTCAAGGCCTTGCCCGAGGTTCGCCGCCTGCTCTTCGAGGGCAAACCCCGCGAAGCCGAAGCCCTGGAAGAACAAAAGATGATGGGCATTCCCAATCGCCAGCCGCCGTATCAACCTCTGGGAGACTTGACCATCGAGTTTTCGGGTCATGACAACGCGACGGACTACCGGCGCGAGTTGAACCTGGCCACCGGGATCGTGCGCGTGACGTATCGTATCGGCGACGCGGCATGCACGCGCGAAGTGTTTTCCTCCGCGCCGGACCAGGCGCTGGTGGTCCGCCTCGCTTGCGACCAGCCCGGCCACTTGTCGTTTCACGCGACGTTGACGCGTTCACAGGACAGCCAGACCACGGTAGCCGCGCCCGACCGTGTCATCTTACAGGGTGAAGCGATCGCTCACACGAACTTCTGGATCACTCCGAACCTGACTGGGGACAAGCTCAAGGCCGAGCAGGACCAGATCGAGAAAACCGGCGTGAAATTCAGAGCGGTTCTGCGCGCCATGAATGAAGGCGGGCAATTGGAGGTTTCGGGCAGCGAACTGGTCGTGTCCAAAGCCAATGCCGTAACGCTGTTGGTTGTGGCCGCGACGGATTATCGCGGCGGCGAGCCGGCGACGGCTTGTACCCGGTACCTGGCTCGCGCGGCCAAGCCGTACGCCGCTCTCAAAATGACGCACGTGGCGGACCACGAGAAGCTGTTCCGTCGCGTGGACCTGGAGTTGGCGCCGCCGGTCAGCGATCCCTCGATCGAAACCCTCCCGATCGACGAGCGGCTGGCGCGGATCAAGAAAGGCCAGGATGACCCCGGCCTTGCGGCGCTCTACTTCCAGTTCGGCCGGTACCTGCTGATGGGGAGCAGCCGTCCCGGCTCGATGGCGGCCAACCTCCAGGGCATCTGGAACGACAGAATGGCTCCGCCTTGGGACAGCAAGTACACCACCAACATCAATGTCGAGATGAATTACTGGCCGGCCGAAGTCGGCAACCTTGCGGATACCACCGGGCCTCTGTTCGACTTGGTCAAGATGTCGCTCGAGAGCGGCCGCCGCACCGCGAAGGAGATGTACGGCGCCCGCGGCTTCGCGTTTCACCACAACATCGATGCCTGGGGGGATACCGCCCCGGTGGACTACGCTTATTGCGGCATCTGGCCGATGGGCGGCGCGTGGATGGCGCTCCACTACTGGGAACACTACCAATATGGTTTGGAGCGCACTTTCCTGAGCCGCGAAGCCTATCCCATCATGAAAGACGCTTCGCAGTTCCTTCTCGATTTCCTGGTGGACGACGGCAAGGGCCACCTGGTGACCAACCCGTCGTATTCCCCGGAGAACAGCTATCGCATGGCGGACGGAACCGTGGGCCGGCAGACCGTGGGCGCCGCCATGGACTACGAGATCATTTACACGCTCTTCCATGCGACTATGAGCGCGGCGCAGATCCTGGGAATCGATGCCGGCTATCGCACAGAGTTGGAGAAAGCGCTCAAGCGCATCCCCGATCTCAAGATTGGAAAGCACGGCCAGTTGCAGGAATGGAGCGAAGACTACGACGAGCCCAGCCCGGGAATGAGCCACATCTCCCACTTGTTCGCGCTCTTCCCGTCCGACGAGATTGCGCTGCGAGGCACGCCCGAACTCGCGAAGGCTGCTCGCATTTCGCTCGAGCGCAGAGTGCAAAATGGCGGCGGCAGAAGCGGGTGGCCCTCGGGCTGGTACGCCAACCTCTGGGCGAGGCTTGAAGACGGCGATCGCGCCTACCAGCACATCCGCAACCTGCTCTCGACTGCCGCCGAGAGTCTGCTGAACGCGGGGCGCCTTTTCCAGATCGATGCCAACTTCGGTGGAGCGTCCGGGGTCGCCGAAATGCTCCTGCAAAGCCATTCCGGCGAGATCGCGTTTCTGCCGGCATTACCATCGGCGTGGCCGGAAGGGCGGTTCCACGGATTCCGCGCTCGCGGAAACGTGGAGGTGGACGCATCCTGGAAGGGCGGGCGTGCGCTCTCCGGCGCGCTGCGTCCGGGTGTCGCGGGCGAGTTCAAGCTGCGACCGCCGCGTGGCCAGCGCATTGCGAGGATTCAATCGGCCGGACGAACCATCCCGGTGACCGAATCCGGTGGCGCCTGGCGGGTCCGCCTCGAACCGCGCCAGGAGTATCAGATCAAGTTCGAATAGGGCGCGGCGAAAGGAGATTTCAAGGTGAAACCCAAACGGCATACGATCGCTTTGTTACTATTCTCTGGCGCAGCCCTATTCGGGCAAGCACCCGGCGACGCGCCCTATCAGGATCCGACCCTCTCGCCAGAGCGGCGCGCGGCGGACCTCGTGTCCCGCATGACGATCGAGGAAAAGGTGCTGCAGATGCAGAACAGCGCTCCCGCGATTCCGCGTCTCGGGGTAGGCGTCTTCAATTATTGGAACGAGGCTCTGCACGGCGTCGCCCAGGGGCGGGCCACCGTGTTCCCCGAGCCGATCGGGCTGGGAGCAAGCTTTGACACCGATCTGGTGCATCGTGTCGCCGACGCCATTTCCACCGAAGCGCGTGCCAAATATCATGAGGCTCAACGCCGCCCGCCCGTGCCCGAAGTGCCGCCCGGCAACTCTCCCGGCCGCATCGCCTGGCTGACGTACTGGTCGCCGAACATCAATATCTTCCGCGATCCCCGTTGGGGACGCGGACAGGAGACCTACGGCGAAGATCCGTTCCTTACCAGCCGCATGGGCGTCGCGTTCGTCAAGGGCATGCAGGGCGACGATCCGCATTACCTGAAAGTAGTCGCCACACCGAAGCACTACGCCGTGCACAGCGGCCCGGAGCCGCTGCGGCACACCTTTGACGCCAAAGTGAGCGAGTCCGACATGCTGAATACCAACCTGCCGGCCTTCCGGGCGGCCGTGGTGGAGGGCAAGGCGGATTCCGTGATGTGCGTCTACAACTCGGTGAATGGAGTTCCAGGTTGCGCCAGCGCGGACCTGCTACAGAAGCGCCTGCGCGAGCAGTGGGGGTTCCAGGGGTTCGTGGTGAGCGATTGCGGCGCGATCGGCGACATCTTCCGGAGTCACAAATACATCGCGACGCAGGGCGCTGCGTCCGCGGCGGCAGTCAAGGCGGGCACGGATCTGACTTGCGGCGGCGAGTATCGCAGCCTCATCGACGAGGTCAAGGCCGGCAAGATCACGGAGGCCGAGATTACGCGTGCTACCGAGCGTCTCTTCGTGGCGCGGTTCCGTCTGGGCATGTTCGACCCGCAGGACCGCGTCCCCTATTCAAAGATTCCGTACTCCGAAAGCGACTCCGCCACGCACCGCCAACTGGCGCGCCAGGCTGAGCGCGAAGCGATCGTGCCATTGAAGAACCAGGGCGGCTTCCTGCCCCTGAAATCCTCGGTGAACAAGATCGCGGTGGTCGGCCCCTCGGCGGACGATCCGGTTGGCTTGCTGGGCAACTACAACGGCATTTCCTCGAAACAGGTGACTCCACTCGAAGGGATCAAGCAGCAGTTCGCCAAGGCCAAGGTGCAGTACGCGCTCGGTGCCACCTACACAGCCACGACGCAGGCGCTGGTCTCCGCAAATGTCTTGACTGCGCCGGAACGAGACGGACAGGGGCTGCTGGCCGAGTACTTCGACAATCCCGATGTTCAAGGACAACCGACGCTCCGCCGGAAGGAACCTCGCGTGTACTTCGACGCCAACATGGAAGAACCGGCCGTGGTGGCGGTCGTCAATGGCGACAAGTATTCCATCCGTTGGACCGGCACCCTGACCCCTCCGGCCACGGGAGATTACGTCTTGTCGGCACGGACCGGCATGTGGAACCGGGCAGGGAAGATCCGCCTGTTCCTCGACGACAAAGAAGCGAACCCCAGCGGACCCGCGGGCGCCCGTCCCGCCGGACTGGGTCCCGGACAGGTTCAGGGGCCGCGGCGCGGCGGTCCGCCCCCGATGCAGTTGGATGGCGGGCGCAACTACGCCGTGAGGGTGGAATACACGCAGAACGGCCCCGGCGGAGGCGCCGAGTTCAACTGGATTCCGCCCGCTCCCGTGATGCTCGCCGAAGCAGAGAAGGTCGTGAAAGACTCCGACGTGGCGCTGGTCTTCGCGGGCCTGAACGGGTCGCAGGAGGGCGAGGGCCACGACCGCGGCGATATCGATCTGCCCGAGACGCAGGAGAGGCTGGTGAAGGCGATGATCGCCACCGGCAAACCGGTGATCGTGATTCTGACCAGCGGCAGCGCCCTGGCCGTCAATTCCGCGGCGACGGGCGCTACGGCGCTACTTTCGGCCTGGTACGGCGGCGAGGAGGCCGGAACGGCGATTGCGGAAACCCTGGCCGGCGTCAACAACCCCGCGGGCCGTCTTCCGGTGACGTTCTACAAAAGCATGGACCAGGTGCCCCCGTTCACCGACTACAGCATGAAGGGCCGCACCTACCGTTATTTCAAAGGCGAACCACTCTACCCGTTCGGCTACGGGCTGAGCTATTCGACGTTTGCGTATTCGCACCTGAGTGCGAAGCGCACCTCGATCGGAGCCGAGATCATCGCCACAGTAAAGAACACTTCCTCGCAGGAAGGCGATGAGGTGGTGCAACTCTACATCGCCGGGGGCTCGGAAGAGGATGTGGCGATCCGCAACCTGCGCGGATTTCAGCGGATTCACCTGAAAGCCGGCGAGAGCCGCGCGGTGAAGTTCCCGGTGGCGGCTGAAGACCTACCCAAGGGCAAGGTGGAGATCAGCGTGGGCGGCGGGCAGCCCGTGAGTAGCACGCCGCATGTGAAGGGCTCGCTGTAACAGGTGGGAGACGGGCCCAAGGAGAGCATTGTGAAGCGCAGGGATTTTCTCACGAAAGGTACGGCGGTTGCCGGACTGGTCAATTCTGCGACGTTGGTCCCGCCGCTCATGGCGGATCAAAGCGGCGCCCCGAGGCCGGCGCCGGAAGAGATTCGTTCCGCTGAATATCTCAAGCGTGCGCGGGAGGATAAGTTCCTGCCTAAGCCTTCGGCGTTCAGGGATGGGCCGGCCGAGGTGACGGTCTCGCCTATGCCCTTGGCGGAACGGATCAAGCGGAAGATCGTGCCGCGGCGGGGCTTTTGCAGTACCGCGACCGGCGCGTCGTTCAGTGAAGGTCTGACCTCCGGCAATGGGGCGATGAATCTCGAGATGACGTGCGATCCGTACTCGGAGCAGATCCTCTTCCGTCACGAAAGCCTGATGATGCCGTACAAGCGGCCCTACGAGGCTCCCAAGGTCGCGGATATATTTCCCCAGGTGCGGCAAATGGTGATGGACGGGAAATACCGCGAAGCCGTGGAATTCGCTTTCCAGAAAATGGAGGAAGGCCCAATCAAGCGGAATACATATCCGCACCCCACAATTCCGGCATTCTCGATGCGTCTGGATCTTCCGAAAACCGCGTCGGTTTAGAACTACCTCCGCACCCTCGATTTCGAGTGCAGCGAAGTGAAGGTTCACTGGAACGATGATCGCGGCGAATGGCTTCGTCGGACCTTCACCTCCAGGCCCGACAACGCCGTGGTCCAGTGGCTCACCGCCCCGCAGGGGCAGTCGGTGAATGTCCGCATCGCGCTACAGAGGTCCGCGGGCGGGCCGCGCGGCGGTGCAGGGCGGGCCCCGTCGGGTAGCGGCTCCAGCGAGGTTCAGCAGGACTTCAATGAGCAGCGGCTGATTTACAAGTGCCGGCTGGATCCGTCCGTGGACAACAGCGGCTATGCCGGAGTGGTTCGCGTGGTTCGCAACGGCGGCTCGGCTCGAATGGACAACGGCACTCTAGTCATCGAGAACGCGTCGTCGGTGATGCTGCACACGCGCATCGAATGGTTCGCCGCCTTCAGCGAGGAAAAGGTGGAAGCTCTGCGGGAAGCCTGGAAGGGCTCACCCCTGATTATCCGGCGCTGCTCGAGCGGCACCGCAAGGTCCAGTCGGAGGCCCTCAACCGCGTCATCGTGGATTTCGGCGGCGCCTCCCAATATGGCATGTCTACCGAGGAACTTCTGGCAGACCAGAGGTCGCGGGACGACTATTCACCCGCCCTGCTGCAGAAGATCTTCGAGATGGGGCGCTATTGGTTCATCCTCACCAGCGGCAAGTATTGCAGCATGTCGGCCGAGGTCAATGCCAATATCAACCTGCAAATCTCACCCGGTCCGCAGGGCGATCTGCGGGAAGGCATGGAGGCCTACTTCAATTGGATGGAGAGCCTGGCTCCGGACTTTCGAGTCAACGCAAAGAACATCTTCGGGATGCGCGGCACACACTATTCCCTCTGGCCAAACAAAGGGATCGGTGTTGCGTTCCATTATTCCAGCGCCTCATCGACCGGGGAGATGTGGCCGCATCCCTACTGGCTTTCCGCCGGAGGCTGGTGTGTTCGCCCATTCTGGGACCACTACCTGGTCAAGGGGGACCTGGAGTTCCTCCGCAAGCGCGTCGTGCCAGCCTATAAAGAACTGGCGCTGTTCTACGAGGATTTCCTGACGGTCGGGGACAAGAATGGAAATTACATCTTCGTCCCGTCCTTTTCACCGGAGAACAACCCCGGCAACTTGAACGCTTCGATGATGCTGGTCATGAACGACTCCATGGACACTTCGGTGTGCCGCGAAGTGCTGTCCAACCTGATCCAGGCGTGCGAACTCCTCGGCACCGACGCCGATAGGGTGCCGAAATGGAAGGGGATGCTGGCGAAGCTGCCGCCCTACCTGATCGAGAAGGACGGCACCCTGAAGGAATGGTCCTGGCCCACACTGGAAGAGCGCTACTCGCACCGGCATATCTCTCATCTCTACGGGGCCTGGCCCGGCGACGAGATAGACCCGGACCGCACGCCGCAACTGGATCGAGCCGCGATGATCGCCGACCGGAAGCGCGTACCGGAGAGGCTGGCGGCTCATGGCCGCTGCCATCGCGCTTTGGTGGGGGCGCGGCTCAAAGACGACTACATCGTGGACACCGAACTGCGGCAACTGATCGAGCAGGGCTACGTCGCCCCGACGCTCCGCTGTTCTCACGACCCCTGGGCCGGGCCCATGCCTGACGCGCAGGGTGGGATTCAAACGATCATGATGGAAATGCTGGCCTACTCGCGCCCCGGTGTGATCGAGGTGCTTCCCGCCCTTCCTCCCTCGCTGGGAAAAGGATCGATTAACGGGATGCTTGCCCGCTCCTTCGCGAGGATCGACAGATTGGCCTGGGACATGGACGCTCGGACCGTGGATCTGACGGTTACCTGGTAAGAAAGCAGGACATCACGTTGATTGCCCGGCAGGGGATCGAGAGGATCTCCACGCCCGCGGGCATCCTGGCGGCGCCCCTCCAGACGGGCAAGGCTAACGTCGATGTCCACCTGCCGGAAGGCAAGCCAGTGACGTTTCACCTGAAGCTCGGCCACCGCAAGCCGATCGATTGGGTCGCCCAGGTGTCGCTCGCATGACGCATACCTTGCTAAATCTGGAGAAAGGGTCATTCTCGTTGTGGGTACAAATATCGGAAATCCCGCGGAGGTCTGCGAAAGGACTGCTGTGAAAACGCTCCGCAAGACTGTGATGCCGGCAATCGGCGTCCTGGCCGTATTGACGTTCCAAGCGTCGTCCGCCGTGCCCGACGATGCTCCTCGCAGCATCGCGCCGTACTTCACACCGGCTACGGCGTCGCCCAAGGCTCCGGACAACGACGGGTTCCTCCAGCGCTGGCTGCTTCTGGAGCCGATCACCAAGCCGAACCGCACCAACACCGTGTTCACCGACAGCTACGTCCGGAGCACCTTCAATACGGAGTACTTCCCCAACCAGTTCACCGTCATTCCGAATGACGGCGGCAAGGTGAAGGTTGGCGACCAGGACCTCGCATGGCATGCCCTGGATTCCACCAATTTCAACGTCAAGCCTTTTCGCTTCGCCTATGGCCTGAACAAACCGACTTACGGCGTCATCTTCTGGGCCGTGACCCTCGTCAATAGCCCGCGTGAGATTCAGAACGCTCGCATGGCCGTTGGCTCCAATTCGGCGTCCATGTGGTGGCTCAACGGCAAGGAATCCGTCGACCTCTTCGGCGATCGGCGCATGGTGATGGATGACTGCATCTCCAAACGGCTCACGCTGAATAAGGGCCGGAACGTCGTTCGCGGCGCCGTCATCAACGGCCCCGGCTTAAGTGATTTCTGTGTCCGCTTTATCGATGAGAACGGTGAACCGATCAAGGACCTCCGTAAGCCTCGATAACGCTGGAAGGTAATGAGTCGTCCCGTTCTTGTTTCGATCGGAGCGTTTATGAAATCCCATATTCTGGTGGCAGCCCTTCTTCTAGTCGCGGCGGTTCGTACCCTGCCTGCTCAGGCGCCGGCGCTGGACGGTGAACCCTACATCCACGATCCCTCGACCGTCGTGTTTAGCGATGGCAAATATTACACCTTTGGCACCGGTGCTGGTGGCCTGATGTCCGAAGACGGCTGGACTTGGCACGGTGGAGCTGTGCGCCCGGGCGGAGGAGTCGCTCCTGACATCATCAAGATCGGGGATCGTTACTGGGTAACGTTCGCCACGGGAGGCGGAGGGATGTCCGGAGGGGCACGCCAGGAGGGTCCATACAATGTGGTCCAAGACCCTGGACCCTAAATCCCCCGACTTCGGTTTCCATGACGACACTGTCGTCGCGACGAGCGACGGCATCGAAGACTGCGATGCCATTGATCCGTCATTCTTACTGGATCCCACCACCGGCAGGCTATAGCTCAGGTATGCGACCTACTTCGGCTTCATCCGTATGGTCGAGCTCGATCCCAAAACGGGAAAACGGGTCGCCGGCAACCAGCCGGTAAACGTCGCCATCGACATGGAAGCCACCGATTTGCTCTATCGCGACGGCTGGTACTACCTGCTCGGCACTCACGGCACCTGCTGCGACGGCCCCAACTCGACCTATAACATCCGCGTGGGCCGCTCCAGGAATGTGCTGGGCCCCTACGTGGATAACATGGGAATCCAACTGCTCAAGGGCGGCAAGCTGGTTGTGGCCGCCAGCGGCCGCTTTGTCGGACCCGGCCACTTCGGCCGGCTGGACCGGGCGACGGTGTGGAGAAGTTCTCCTGCCATTACGAGGCCGACCTGGACCGCAGCGGCCGCAGCGTGCTGGACATTCGCCCGCTGCTCTGGAAAGACGGATGGCCCGTTGGCAGCGACCATTTCTGGGGAGGCACCTATGAGATCCAGTCCGAACGCAAAGGCTATGCGTTGGAGTTGGCTGTGGATTTCGTGCGGATGGACAGGGGCGGACGCGGCGGCGGCTTCGGCGGCGGGCGTGGCGCCCCGGCTGGCCCCGTGACCCCGGTTCCGCCCCAGGAACTCGCCCAGGTGTCAACGAACTGGCCGGCCGGCAACATCGACATTCGCCTCGGCGACTACATGTTCCGGCCACATCAGAAATGGACGATTACCCCCGTCGCCAACGCCGGCGGCTATCCCGGCTCGCCCTATCTCAAGATCACGATCGCCGGCACCGATCGCACCTTGGCTGCAACCGCGGATGGTGAGGTTGTGGCACTTCCCGCCTTTACTGGAAGTCCCGAACAACTTTGGCGCATCGATCAGTTAATCGATGGCACTTACCGCATCATGCCCAAGTCGGTGCCCGGTTCCAAGGAACCCATGGCCCTGACCGCGGTGGGCGGCAGTACGCCAACGCTGGCCAAGTTCGACCCCAAGAGCGACAAGGCACGCTGGACCTTCAGAAAGCCGTGAAGTCGACAGGACAAATTCTCGGCATTTGTCAACGCCATTGGAAACATAGTCGCGCCTCTCATCTGGGGCTTCGAGGGATACCGCGGTTTCCTTGTCTTCCCGAATTCCCGGACTCTGAGGAGAAGAACATCATGAAAGCGCTCCTTTACGACAAGTACGGTTCAACGGAAGGCTTGGAAATCAGGGAAATCGAAAACCCCGCCCCCAAGAAGAACGAAGTACTGGTCAGGGTCCACGCCGTATCCGTAAACGATTGGGATTTTGGGGCTCGTTACGGGCAAGGGCGTGAATCGGATGATCGGGGGCCTCTTTGGACCTAAAAAGATCATCGGAAGCGACGTAGCAGGTCGAGTGGTAAGCGTCGGGGGTGAAGTGAAACGATTCCGGCCGGTGACGCAGTGTTTGGTGATTTGTGCCGAAGCGGGTTTGGTGGGTTTGCGGAGTATGTGTGCGCCTCCGAAAGCGCACTCGCGCGAAAGCCGAACGCATGACGTTCGAACAAGCCGCGGCGATCCCGCAGGCGGGGACGCTGGCCTATCAGGGCCTGTTCGCGAGAGGGTCGCTCACACCCGGGCAAAGGTGTTGATCAATGGCCGGCGGTGAGAGCGCTACGAAATGAAAGCCGGGACGGCAACCCGGAGCCGATGTCCATTCGGATAACCGTTACTGATTCCGGCGTACGACTCGAATGCGATTAAGACACAGTCCAGTAAGTGGTGTATCTGCCTCACGACTGGTTCAGGGTCGCAGCGCAACGCCGCCTTCGGAATCCGCGGCGCGGAACGTCAGTGGAGCGGAGCCGGTACCAGGTCCCCGTGCCCGCTCGCGAACTCCGCGGATTCAGGCCGGCAGGACCGCTATAATAGCCCTCGGATGAGCCTGCGCTCAGTCATCACCGTTGCCGGTGAAGTCAGCGTCAGATGTGCTGCCACGATGGTCCATAGTGCGCCACATCCTTGCGCCCGCCGCACTATGGCGTCGAGTATGCCATTCTTTTAGTGCTCTGAAATCGAAACGGGAGTTCAACCGCATGAAGCAACATCGAATCGGGTTCGGTGCAGCCGCACTGGCAGTTACCTTTATTCCCGCACTAGTCCTTCATGGCCAGCAAGCAGGAACTGGCGCGGGGCCGGGGTCGCGCTCCGCCGTCAGGACCATCGCCGAGGCCGATTGCACGGCTGCGAAACTGGGTGCCGAAATCCCGGTCAACGCCATCGGCGAGCCGGTATCGGCGGTTACCGTGAATGCACCTCAGTGGCACGCGGAGGCCAACGACACGCCGGCGTATTGCAGCGTCGAAGGGAGTATCGAGCCGGTGGACAAGAACGCTCCACCGATTCGCTTCGTAGTCGCTCTTCCGAGCTCCTGGTCGCTTCGTGGTGTGCAACTCGGAGGCGGCGGGATGAACGGGACCATTCCGCGCTTGACCGGCGGAATCGGCCGCGGCGGCCCCACGCTTCTGCAGCGAGGCTTCGCCACCTATGGCAGCGATTCCGGCCACCAAATGGCCGCCTTTGGTATGCGCGGTGGAGGAAGGGGCACGCCGCCGGCAGGCGGTGGACCTGGAGGCGCAATGCCTGCCGGCTTTGGCACCCCGAACCCGTTAGCAGACCGCTGGACACTGAACGACGAAGCCGTCGCGAATCTTGGCTTCACGCAACTCAAGAAGACGCATGACGCTGCCATGGTCCTGATGCAAAGGGCCTACGGATCCCGGCCGCGGTACAACTATTTCATCGGTAGTTCTCAGGGGGGCCGCGAGTCACTTACGGTGGCGCAGCGCTACCCCGCCGATTACGACGGCATCGCCGCCGAGGTCCCGATTGTCAACTTCTCGACGCTCATGCTTGCGCCGGAATTGATCCGTATCCAGGAGAAGCCCGCCGCGAATTGGGTGCCGCCTGCCAAGGTGAATGCGATTCGCGGGGAGTTCATGGGCCAATGCGACAGTCTGGATGGCCTGGTGGACGGCGTGATCAACAACTATATGGCATGCCGCGCCATCTTCGATGTGAAACGGGGCGACCCGAATCGCAACCCGTGGGCGGCAAGGCGCTGCCCGAATAATGTGGATCCAAACCCACAGGACACCAGCGCGGCGGCCTGCCTCACCGACGGCCAGATCTCCACTCTGAAAATGGTCTACTCGCCTTACGTGTTTGCCACTCCGTTGGCGAACGGCGTCAAGAGTTTTGGCATGTGGGTTCCGAACACCGACCCATCGGGGAGCGGCCTGATCGCCGACGTACGCTACCGGGGCCAGGAAGGCGCCGCGGAGAACGCCCCGATCCACGGCCACCTGGGTGTTTTGGGGGTAACCGGATTCCTCATGCGGGACCTGACTGCGAACCCTTTGGACTACGTGGAAGGCGGTCCGCTGAACAAGCGCCGCGTCGAACTTTCCACTATTCTCGATTCCACCAATCCGGATTTGAGCGCGTTCCAGAAGCGGGGCGGTAAGTTGATCGTAGTGATCGGCACGAACGACACGCTGGCTTCGCCGGGTGCACAGTTGGCGTATTATCAGTCGGTGCTGGACAAGATGGGCCGCGCCGCGGTGGATTCGTTCGCCCGTTTCTTTGTGCTGCCGCAGACCGATCACGGACTCGCGGGAAGGAACTACAGCGTCGATGGCGACGGCAAGGAGGTAGCGGTCCAGCCGATTCCGAGCGCCTACAACGGGCTGGGCCTGATCGTGGATTGGGTCGAGAACGGCAAGGCGCCCGGAAAGTCGATCCCGGTTACGGCCGGAGATCGCAGTCTCCCGATGTGCTCGTATCCGGAGTACCCGAAGTACTCGAACGGCCCGGTCGGGTCCGAGAGTTCGTATACCTGCGTGGCGAAATGACTTGAACGAGTTACAGAGCGAACATCTTGTGTACCAGTTGTGTACTCGCCGCTCGGTGCTTAATTTAAGGCATAAGCTCTTTTGAATGTGTGGCGATTGGGCCGCTGATGCTTTGCCACACGGGCAAACGCTCTACGCTCAAACCAAGGCATCCAAAATCGGGAATACGCTGATTACAAAGGAGTTGGTGCGCCCGGTAGGACTCGAACCTGCGGCCTTCTGCTCCGGAGAGAAAAGCTCGATGTGTATGTCATTCATTCTACAGGTGGCCCAGCGCGGCTGTGAGCGCGAATTGAGGGGTATTCGGCGCTTGTTGTGTGCCCTGTTGTGTACCCGCTCCAATCCATATACAAATCCAGTTCATCCGTCCGCCGCCCTATAGAGGTCAGACCCACGTCTGGTTTCCTCCGCTCCTGATCGTAGGTCCTTTCTGCGAGCGGACTGGACCCTTTTGGGGAATCGAAGTGCTGTTCGGCCCGGTGTCATCTTGAAGACGCCTGTAACGAAATTCCGAGAGTATCTGCCCGCCTTCCGTCCGGAAGAAAAACGAGATCACCACCTCGTTGTTGCTGCGATCTCGCGAGATGGCGTGATGGAGATCGAGCACTGCTCGGACCGTGGCCGACCCAGTGCGGTGGAGGGCAGCATTCTCGGAATTTCGCTTTGCCCCGATAAAGGCTCACGTCGCACGCGCAATGCAAACATCTCAGTCGAGGTGGATTGAGGCCATCCCCCTGGGCAATCGTTCTCCGGATATCGGCGCCTCCGCGCCGGTCGTCGGTGCCGACCTGAGCACAGGATTCGAGAAGCGTCTGGTGTACCTCATTGGGGGCAAAAGATTCCCGGAATTTCCGCCCTGCCCGTGCGTTTGGAGCGTCAACAATGCTACGCACGGGCCGGTGGGATCGGGACCGATCTGTAAAGGAACGGTAAGAGCCTCGAACTCCATGTGATTTATCGCGCTATCTAATCCCAAAGTCCTGACGACACCGACCCTCTGCCGTGATATAACGATTGGCTATGAACTCGACCATCGCTCGGCGCAGGGCACGTCTGGCGGCTGGATTCGCCGCGCAGGCCGCCGCGGCAACCTCATTGGCAGGAGAACACACGATCGCTGAGATGCGCTGGTTTCCCGTTCGGGAGCCCGTCTCCGGCAGCCGATATACTGTGCTGCGCGTCAAGACTCGTTCCGGGCTGACCGGCTGGGGCGAATGTGCACAGGTCGCAGCGCTGGATGCCATGGCTTTAGAGAAGGCCTGGGTCGGCAAACCGGCGACATTGTATGCGGCGATCGACCGGAATTCCCCTTTGGCCGGCGCGCTCGATATGGCGCTGCTGGATATCCTGGGGAAGGCTTGCGAGGCGCCGATCTATCGCGTGCTAGGCGGACCCACACGCCACAAAGTCCGGGCATTCACCGAATCCGCGGCGCCTGCTTTCAGCGCAGTCGGAATCGCACTACCTCAGCCCGCCTCCCGCAACCAGGGCAAGGCGTTTCAGAATCAGGTGCAGGCGCTCATCCAACAACTGCCCGATGATCGCGATTTCGTATTGAGCGCTCACGGATCGCTCACACCCGGCGATGCGGCATCGGTTGCACAGACCGTCCAGAGCAGCCATCCGCTGTGGTTCGATGAGCCATGCGCCGTAGGGAACCGGGAAGTTCTGCGCAAGATCTCCGGCGAGACGGTGACGCCGTTGGGCTTCGGGCGCGGCATCGGCGACGCGAGCTCGTTTCTGGAGTTGCTGCGCGAAGGACTGGTGGACGTTGTGCGGCCGGATATCGCGCGTTGGGGTATCTTCGGCGCGCGCGGCATCGCCGTTATGGCGGAGGCGTATTATGTAGCGATCGCCCCGCACCACGACGGCGGACCTGTGGCTACCGCTGCGGCGCTGCACCTCGCCGCCAGCGTGCCGAACTTCTTTATCCAGCATGTGCCGCTCCCGGACGATCCGCGGGACCGCGAGATGCGCGCCGCCATCGTGCCCGGTGGCCTGGAGACGCCTCGCGACGGTTTCCTTCAGCTTCCGCTGGGTCCGGGCCTGGGCATCGACGTGAATGAATCGGCACTGGAGAAATACCATGCGGCGTAGATCTTTTTTGGCAATAGGCGGCACCACCCTGGCACTCGCTCAGGATCGCGGCCGGAGACCCGTGATCCCCGAGTGCGGTTGTGCCTTTGCACCTCAGCCGCCGCAACGGGGCCCGGGCCAGGCAACGCTGGCCGGCTTCGAGCGTGTGCAGTCGAGACTCAAGGTCACTGGGATGAAGGTTTTCGGAGTCTCGCTGAACCGCACGTCGGACCGGCCATACGTGTTCGTCAAGATTGAAACGAACCAGGGCCTGGTGGGATGGGGCGAGGGCACGCTGGAAGGCAAGGCCGGCGCGACGATGGCGTGCGTCGAGGACTTCCGCGACTTCGTTGTGGGGGCGGACCCGATGCAGGTCGAGCACATCTGGCAATCGATGTACGTCCACAGCTTCTACCGCGCGGGACCGGTGATGGGTTCAGCGATATCGGCCATTGACCAAGCTCTGTGGGACATCCGGGGCAAGGCGCTGGGCGTGCCCGTGTACCGTCTTCTGGGCGGCCCGCTCGATCCCCGTGGGGTTCGCGGTTACTACCACGCCGATGGCGTGCGCACGCCGGATGCCCTGGCGAAGCTCCGCGAAACCGCCATCCAGCAGGGTGTTTCGTGTTTTAAGACCGGGCTTCCGGCGTACTACGAATGGATCGAGACGCGCAAGAAAATCTCAACCGCGGTCAAGTCCATGCAAATGCTGCGCGAGTCCCTCGGCCCGGATATTGACATCGCGGTGGACTTTCATGCCAAGACCAGTCCCAGCGTCGCTTCGATCCTGGTGAGAGAGGTAGAGCCGCTGAACCTGCTGTTCATCGAGGAGCCATGCCCGCCCGAGAACGTGCAGGCGATGGCCAGGATCGCGCGCCGCTCCACCACTCCCATTGCCACCGGGGAGCGACTCGTGGGCATCTTCGGCGTCCGTGAAATTTGCGAGATGGGGGTGGTGGATATCCTCCAGACCGATATCAATCACGTGGGCGGCATCACGGGACTTTGGAAGGTATCGCAAATGGCCGCCGCATCGGGGATCTCGATGGCGCCCCACGCGTGCGAAGGCCCGGTCGGAGGTCTGGCCACGCTGCACGTAAATGCCGCCATGCAAAACTTTGTCGTGCAGGAGATCTGCGGTCAGATCCAGCCTGGCGCAACCGACAAGATCTGGGAGGAGTGGCTGGGATTCCCCGCCATGCGCATGGTGGACGGACGCTTCCCGCTGGCGCAAAAGCCAGGTCTGGGGTTCGAGCTTACCGAGGCGAGTCTGGCAAAGTACCCGTTTGCCGGGACTCGGCCGATGGCGCGCGTGTTTCACGAAGATGGATCGGTAGCGGAGTGGTAGTGATAGACCACTCCGCCATGGCGGGCGAAACCGCCTGCCCCACCCACATTATTATTTGCCCTGAAACAGTAGAGGCGCGAATTCGTGCAGATCGCGCCTCCAGCTCAACCACTCGTGCGCGGTCAGCGGGGATTCATAGTAGACGGCGTTGACGCCCGCTTTCTTCAGGTCTTCCACGTTCGTCTTGCCGGTGGCGCCGTTCTCGCGGCCTCCATAGCCGACAAACACCAGCTTCACCTTCTTCTTGAAGTCGGCCATGTCTTTAATCTCCGCCTGTGTGATGCTGCCGCCGCTGAACATTCCGACGTAGGCGAATTTGTCGAGGTGGGCGAGAGTGATCCCATGGGTTATCGTGCCGCCCATCGAGAGGCCGGACATGGCGCGGTGGGGCTGGTCGGTGAGCGTGCGGTAGTTGGCGTCGATAAAGGGAATCATGTCTCCGATGAGCACATGCTCGAACGGCGTGTCGGTCATGGTGAAGCCGCGTCCGCCCGGTCCTCCACGTCCAGCGGGAGCGCCCGCCACAGGCGCCGCCGGAGCTGCCGCTGGCGGTGCCGCTGGCGGTGCTCCAGCGGGAGGGGCGCCGCGACCCGGACCCGCGCCGGGCCCGCCGCCGCGGCCTCCGCTCATGCCTGGGATGTAGCTGTTGCCGATTACCATGATGAAAGGTTTGGCTTTGCCTTCCGCAATGAGGTTGTCCAGGATCAGGCCGGCGTGCCCCTGACCGCCCCACCCGTGTTCATCTTCCCCGGCGCCGTGCTGAATGTACAGCACCGGATAACGCTTCGTTCCCTTTTCATAATCGGGAGGAGTGTACACGTAACATTGCAGCGTGGTGTTGGCGACCTTTAGAGAAGAAGTGCACTTCCCGCAGGTTGCCGTGCGGCACGTTTTTCATCGCGTAGAAATCCGCATCGTACGCGGGGACTTCGACGCCGCTGCCCCAACGGCTCGCTCCGTAGAACATGAGCGTTCCCGGATCCGGAACACTGACGCCATCCACGTTGAGCTGATAATAGTGGAATCCTTCATCCTGCGCGTTGGAAACGCCGCTCCACCAGCCGTCGGCGTCCTTGGTCATGGGATAGCGGACGCCGCCGATATCGAGCAGTACGGTCTGCGCATTTGGCGCCCGTAAACGAGTGCGCACGCGCCGTTGCGAATTGACTTCGGGATACTGCCTGAGCTGCCCGTTGACCATGGCGTTCAGCTCCGAGGGTTTGAAGTCTTCCACCGGTGCGCTCTTATCGATTTCGACCGGCGGCTGCGCCCCGCGCCCGCCTCGCCCCGCCTGCGGCGCCTGAGGCGCTTGCGCGGCCGCGACCAGCATCGGCCGGTCGACGAAAATGTGCTGGCTGAAAAGGTAGAGGTTGTTATCCCACTCGGTGGTGTCGTGCGCGTTGCCATCCACATGCCAGATATGCGGGACGCCATTCTCTTTGAGATATTGGTGTACCGCCTGGCTGATGCGAATCAGACCGTCCCGGTTTCCGCAAGCGAGCCATACCAGCTTCAACTGCTTGGGAACCGACGGGTCCGGCACTAGCGCCGTCGGCGGCTGCCGGGTGTCGGGCGCCGAAGAGAACCCGCCGACAAACGCGAACGTCTCCGGGTGAACCAGGCCGATGTTCAACGTCTGGCCGCCGCCCATCGAAAGGCCGGCCAGTGCCCGATGGTCGCGATCGGTATATACGGAGTAGTGGGAATCGACGTAAGGGACGATGTCCTTGAGCAGGTCATTCTCGAAAGGCGTCAGCCACGCGTCCATGTTCATCCCGCGCCCGCGGCCCGCTCCCGCGCCGGGCGCTCCCGCTGGGGCTCCGCCGGGCGCGCCTCCGCGCGGGGCAGGCGGCGCATTGAGGTCAGCCACAGTTCTGCTGGAATTGCCATCGGGGAAGACCATGACCATCGGCTGAATCTTGCCTTCCGCCAACAAATTGTCGATCACATTGTTCGCGTGGCACGATTGCGTCCACTCGGTATCCGTACCGCCGATGCCGTGCAGCAGGTAGAGCACCGGATACTTGCGAGCGGTCGAGTAGCCAGGCGGCGTGTAGACACGCATCCGCCGGCGCGTTCC
The DNA here is from genome assembly GCA_020073365.1 of Terriglobia bacterium. GTDB lineage: Bacteria > Acidobacteriota > Terriglobia > Bryobacterales > Bryobacteraceae > JAIQFL01. The sequence goes on from JAIQFL010000035.1 coordinate 41,028, forward strand.
GAGCGATTTGGAATCGTACTCCACGGCCGTCAACTCGCCGTGAGGAGTGTTATCGCGCTTCTGGTTGAAGCCGGCCGGTGGATCGGGGAAGGCGGGTTTGTCGTCCGGGCCCAACTCGATCGGTCCGCCGAATCCGCCTCTGCCAGCGCCTCTGCCGACAGTTTGCGGCGCCGCGCCGGCCGTTGCGGGCGGCGTCTGCTGGTCGATGGCAGCCAGGCAAATTCCCGCCAGGACGGCCAAGAGGAACACTAAAGTCAATACTCGTCTCATAGATTGCACTCTCCCATAACTACTGATTGACAGCCGGCATGTTCGCAGCCGCTGCTGGCTTGGTGGATAGCCTCTTGAACAGCGCGGGGTCGTACTCCTCCAGTCCCGTTATTCCGTAGAGGTGGTTCGCGGAAACCCACGGCAGCCAGAACCGGTGTCCGCCCACGCCTCGCGAGGAGCCCGGGCCCATGCGCCACCCCTCCTGCTGCCAGCCGATGCCTTTCACATCGTACGGGCGGCCCGGAAGAGCGACCATGGATTTCGTGTCATGCAACAGGACGCGAGCGACGTCGAGGTAATGCTCGTCTTTCGTCAGGTTGTACAGCTTGGCGTAGGAGGGCACGGCCCAATCCAGATATTCATCGACGCCGCCGGAGACGGCCGCCGTGATACCCTGTACCCCAACCGTCGGCACGCCTTTCTTATAGTGAAGCTTCGCATCGTCCGCGTCGGGTGGCATCGGCACGTTCCAGATCCAGATCCAGCTTTCGGCGAAGTCCGCAGCGGCCTTGGCGCGCTCCAGCCACTTGGAATCCCTGGTGGCGTCAAAGAGACTCAGGTATGCTTCCATGCTGAGCATCCCGGCTTCTTTGTCTGTGATATTCGGATTGTCGATGGCGCCGCCAATAAATACGCCCCGCGTCCCCCAGTTCGACCAGACGTATTCCGCCGCTCGGATCGCCGACGCTTGGTATTTCGAGTCGCCGGTCTCTTCGCTCATTACGACTAGCAACGGCACGGGGTTGTAGCTCGTCGTTCCCGCCGGCTCCGCGACCTCATTGCTTCCACGCTTCCAGCGCCGCGGAAACGAGCCGTCCGCTCTCTGTTGTTGCACCAGCCAATCCAGGTACTGCTTCACCCAGTTGAACCATTCCGGATGCTGCCGACCCTGGGCGCGCTCGCGGCGGTAGGCGCGCATGAGCACGCGCATGTCTTCGGTGGCGTTGCGCAGCCAGGGAGCCAGCCAATCGTGCTCCGGCTCCCACGGTTTCCCAGTTTTGAGGTCGTAGCCGGTCCCTTGAAGCGGCACGGTCGGAAGAGCCTGGATCAACGACGCGATGATCGCAAGACCGGTTTGGCGCATCTTCTGCCCACGCTCGGTCGGATCGCGATCGCCCTCGCGCAGCAACTCGTCCGCGCATTCGATGTTCTTGCCCACAAAACCCATCGCTACCATCGACCAGTTCCATTGCAGTTCGTCGGACATCGTGTTGAGAACGAACGGAATGGCAGTCCGGCCGTCGATTGTGCGGGCTTGGGCCTCCAAGTGGTCCAATAACACGCGGCGCATCTGTTCGACGTCGATGTAATTCACCTGCGGCTTCAGCGTGTTCCACGCCCACCGCCAGGCCTCTCTGGTCACGTCCCGGAACGATTCGTTCTGCCCGAAGCGAAAACTCACCTGGTAGCTGTGCGCGACGCCCGAAGCGATCGGGTGATAGCGCCGAATCGAACGGACTGCCGCGGGCGCTCCGCGGCCGCCCGCGTATCCCGTGGTCGAACCGGGAAACCAGAAGCCGAACTCGATGGGGCCCTCGTCCGCCTGCCGGGCGCCGAGCGCGCCGAACTGAAATCGCGCGTCGGTCAATCACGGCCTTTGCCGGCGATTCTTCCACCGTCGTATCGCCGCGCGGCGCGGGGTCCAGCACCGCGACGGAGGCGCCGTTGTTAAACGACAAAGCGAACAGAGGCGCCGGAAGCACGTCCTCGCGCATATTGAGACGCCGGGCATCGTGATTCAGCTTTCCGCCCGGCGAGCGGTCGCCATCATAAGTGGGATCGCCGTACAGCGCGGCGGGAGCCAGGTAATTCACGTCCGGCCAGCTCACGGCGGGGTCGACTGTGAGCATCACGGATGAGCAGAAGCCACCCGGCGCACTGCCTGTCACTGTCACCGTCCGGCGCACCGATAGAACCGGCCCAGTCAGGTTCCAGCGGTCGTTTACATGGAACACGACGCCTTGGCCGTACGCGATTTCGGCGCGTGCGTCCAATCCGGCGGCTGTCTTCTGTACGGTCTTATAGCCGGCTGAGACCTGGCGTATATCTTCATCCGCCCGGTAGATTTCCAGCTTCGCGGGTTCGGGTTGCAGGATGCGCGGCGCCGCGCCTCCCGAGACTTCGATGCCCCAGCCGTTCGTGGAACGAGTGAAGGAGACCGCCGCGCCTGTTTGCAGCCGGCCAAGATTCAAGCGGGCGGCCGATTGCGCGAACAGAGCCGATGCGCCCATCGATAGCCCCAGCAGCAGGCATCTCCAGAACACGTTTCTTCCTCCTTATTGCGGCTTCGCGAATGATTCTGAGTAAACGCTTGCAGAGCTCTAAGTCCTAAACTATAGCGCGGTGCGGTCCGAATTCCAAGATGGCCTTCGGACGTTCCGGCCGATTCATCAACCGTTTTGCGTCCGGCTCCGCAAGCGATTACAATGCATACTCGGATGAACATAAGAACGGGAGTCATTGGAGTACTGAGGCTCGCGCTGGCGCTCATGCCGGTTGGCGCCACTTTGACCATGGCTGTGCCTGCTGCGGTCTCTCCACCCCGGCAACCCGGCCCGTGCGACATCTATGGCGCGGCGGGCACGCCCTGTGTGGCCGCCCACAGCACCACGCGCGCGCTGTACGCCTCCTACAGAGGTGCGCTTTACCAGGTCACGCGCCAGTCGGACGCCAAACCGTTGGATATCGGCCTCGATGCGGGCGGATACGCCGATGCGGCCGCGCAGGACGCGTTCTGCGCCAAAGCAATCTGCATCATCAACCTCATCTACGACCAGTCCGGCAGGGGGAACCATCTCTACCAGGCGCCTCCAGGAACATTCAGGGGCCCGGCGAAGGGCGGATTCGACACGCAGCCGATCGCGGATATGGCGCCCATTACGATCGGCGGCCGCAAGGCATACGGCGTCTACATCATGCCGGGTATGGGCTTCCGCAATAACAATGCCACTGGCATAGCGATCAACGACGAGCCCGAAGGTATTTACTACGTAATCGACAGCACGCATTACGACAGCGGCTGCTGCTTCGATTACGGAAACTCCTCGACGAACGGCCGCGCTGTCGGTACCGGCACTATGGAAACCACCTACTTCGGCACCGCCACCGCCTGGGGCAGCGGCAACGGCCCCGGTCCGTGGATCATGTCCGACATGGAAGCCGGCCTGTTTTCCGGATACAACGCGAAGCAAAATGCGGCCGACCCGACCATCGATTCGTGGCGCTTCGTTACGGCTGTAGTCGATGGCGGCGGGGGCAACAAGTGGGATCTCCGGGGCGGCAATGCGCAGAAGGGCGGCCTGACGACCTTCTACAGCGGAATTCGTCCCGGCTCGCAGACCAACAACGCCTACTTTCCGATGCACAAACAGGGCGCCATACTCCTGGGCACCGGAGGCGACAACGGCAACGGTTCATCCGGCACCTTCTACGAGGGCGTGATGACCACCGGATATCCGACGGAAGCCACCACGGATGCCGTGCAGGCCAATATCGTGGCTGCCCGGTACGACGTGCTGCGGGTGAGTATGTCGCGCGTCAGTGCGTTCACGCCGGGATCGACGCAGGTCGTGAGCATTACGTTCACCAACACGACGGGGTCGGCCGCGGCGGACGTCAAGCTGAGCATCTCCGTGCCTGCGGGCTGGACGGCTGGGGCTCCACACGCTATTGCAGGCGTGGTCGGGCCGGGCGCGAGCGTGAACGCGACGTTCAAGGTCGTCGCGCCGGCGGCGGCCGGCGCCGGTTTCCTGGCGGGCAAGGCCGAGTGGACAACCCCGACGACCCGCAGGAAGAAATTCGAGACAACCACCGCGAGGGTGCGGAACGTCCTCCCGATCAAGATCAACGAGGTTCGCTTCAGTGCAGGCGGCAACTCGACAAACCAGTTCGTCGAGCTCTACAACCCTTCCGCCAACGCCGTCGATCTCTCCAACTGGGCCCTGATCCACGCCCAGAGCCAATGGGCTCCCGTCAGACTGGCGACGATCCCGGCCGGGACGAAGCTCGCGGCTGGTGGCTTCTACCTGCTCGGCCTCTCTAGTTCGGGGCTGGCAGCCCCCACAAGCCCGGGCGAGGCCACCATCAACGTAAGGAGCACCGCCGGCTTCGCGCAAGGCCAGAAGATCGACATCGAGGGCGAGACCCGCGCGATCGTGAGAGTCGGGACGGCGGCCGCGCCCATGACCACGCTGTTCGTTCCCGTGTCAACGGGGCCATGGATTACGATCCCCGCCGGGTCGACCAATCTCCCCGTCACGAGCGCCGCCGGCTTCGAAGCCGGTCAGAAGATCGGCATCGATATCGGCGGCAGCTATGAGTGGGCCACGGTTACCGCGGTGGGCAAGGCGGCGACGCAAACCACTCTCGCGGCGGCGGCGGTCGCGGGTGCGACCAACATCAAAGTCGTGGCCGTCTCCAATATCATGGAGGGCGACACGCTGACGGTGGGCACCGGCGGACGCAAGGAACTGGTCAAGGTCGCGAGCGTCGGCGGGGCGCCCCCGGGACCGGGCGCGAACGGCACGGGCGTCAACCTGGCCGCCCCGCTCAGGTTCGATCATACGCCGGGCGTGGACGTATCCGATCCGGGGACCGGGATCAGTTTCTCGCCGGCCACGAAATTCGCGCACATGAGCGGAGACGCCGTGCAGGCGTTGGGCAGCGGCATCGCGCTCGACAGCCCGCTGGCTAAGAGCCACGCGTATGGCGCGCCCGTGCTGAACCCCTCGGACGCGACCGAAGGTTACCACGGTCCGCCGGCGCCCAACCAATGGTTCGGAGGCCCGCTCTCCACGAGCGCCGGCTCGATCGCGTTGCTGGACGCTGGCGCATTGGCGGTAGTCGACGCCATCGTCTATGGGTCCCAGCAGAGCAATTCGAGCGGCAACGGAACCATCGCCAGCCCCGAGATTGCCACGCTTGAGGCTGACCAGGGCCAGGGTGGCTGCATCGTAGTAGTACCCGGTGCGGGCAGAGGCCCCGTACCGGTCGACGCATCCAACCGAAGTGTGGGCCGATTTCCGGACGGCGCCGATACCGATAGTCTCTGTCACGATTTCCAGATACAGCCCGCTACCACGCTGCCAGTCGGTTCGCCCGTGGGCGCGACCAATGTCAAAGTCGCCAGCGTGGCGGGCTTCGACGCCGGCCAGACCATCACGATCGATACGGGCGCCAACCTCGAGACCGCCGTCATCGCGATGGTCGGAACGGCCGGCGCCACCACGGCCGGCGCTGCCATTGACGTGGGCGCCACCTTGATTGCAGTCGCGAATACGACAGGGTTTTCCGCGGGCCAGACCATAACCGTAGACAGCGGCGCAAGTCAGGAGACGGCGGTAGTCGTTTCGGCCAGCGGAGGCCGAGGCGGCGCCAGAATCACACTGGCTGCGCCGCTCACTCGGGCGCACGCGGCCGGTTCACAGGTCTCCGGCTCGGGGGTGGCCCTCACCGCTGCGTTGAGCCTGGCGCATGCCAGCGGGACACCGGTCGCCAGCAGCGTTCCTACCCCCGGGGCGCCCAACAAGTATTACCCGAGACGTTAGGGAATGTGCTTATGAGGAATCGACGACATTGGGAGAAGCGATATATGAGACGAGCCTGTTGTTTTGCATTGTTCACCGCCATTTTGGCGAGCGGAGCCGGTCTGGCTCAGACCCAAAAGGTCTCGAAGGGTTCCAAGCCTGCCGCCCGGCAGGAATTGGCCCCTCCGCCGGTGGCGACAGCCGGCGCGGCTGCCGGAACGGCGCATCCTTCACCTTACAATTTCCCCGGCGTTCAGTTCCCGCGGATTGAGGCCGACAACCGGGTGAGCTTCAGTTTCACCGCCCCCAACGCGCAGAAGGTGCAGGTCGGGTTGGTCACTCCCGGGCAGAATTCGCTGCAGCCTCTCCCCGTTGACATGGTCAAAGGGCCCGATGGCGTGTGGACCTATACGACCACCGCGCCCCAAAGCCCCGGCTACCACAACTACTGGATGTTTGTCGACGGCGCAGCCGTGCTGGACCCCGGCACGCAGGCCTTCATCGGTTATGGCCACATGTGCAATGGCTTTGAAGTCCCCGAGCCGGGCGTGGACTGGTACGACCTGAAGGACGTCCCGCACGGCAGCGTGCGCATCGAGAACTACTTCGCCGCCAGCACCAAGTCCTGGCGCCACATTTTCGTCTACACGCCGCCTGGCTATGATGCCAATCTCAAGGTTCGCTACCCGGTTCTGTATCTGCAGCACGGCGGCGGCGAGGATGAGCGGGTGTGGCTCGAAATGGGCCGGACCAACGTAATCCTCGACAACCTGCTTGCCACCGGCAAAGTGAAGCCCATGCTCGTAGTCATGGAGACCAGCGCCACCGGTGCGCCGGACTCCCCTGGCGGCAGGCCCGGCATGGACGGAGTCCCTCCCGCCGGTGGCGCCGGACGTGGACGGGGCGCGGCTCCCGGCGCTGGAGCTCCTGGCGCCCCGGTTACGGGACGTGGTCCGGCCGGCCCTCCCGGCGGACCCTACGGCCAGATCATGATCAACGATTTGATTCCGTGGGTCGATCGCCACTTCCGCACGCTCGCCGACAAGGACCACCGCGCCATGGCCGGCCTTTCCATGGGTGGTGGGCAGACCGCAACCATCACGATGGTCAATCTGGATAAGTTCTCCTACATCGGTTTGTTCAGCGGCGGCGCAGCGCTCGGCTTCGGGGGCCGCGGGCGTGGCGGCGCCGCGCCGGCGGCTACCCCGCCGCCCATCCCCGCAGCGTTGGACCTCAAGACCATTTACAGCGGCGCTATGGCCGATCCCGCGGAATTCAACCGCAAGGTTAGAGTCCTCTTCATGAGTTTCGGCACGGAGCCCCCTCTCGAGAACCCCGAAGGCTTGAAGAGACATCAGGAACAGCTCATCGCCGCAGGCATCGCAAACAGCTACGTCTACCTTTCTCCCGGCACCACGCACGAATGGCAGACCTGGAGAAGGAGCCTGTATACGTTCGCTCAACTTTTGTTCAAGTGAGGCTTTGCAGCCATCCTGTGAGTTGCGCCTCCCGCCGATGGAGCGCGTTTATCGCAGGTGCCGGATTCCGCGATTACGGAGGTCTACGGGTATGAAACGAGCATTGGTTCTTCTAGCGCTGGCGGCAATCTGGGCCGCCGGAGATTGTCTGGCTCAACCGGCCGCGGCCGGGAACGCCCAGGGGCGCCCGGCCGGCCCGCCCGACAATGCTCCGCGGACGCTCGCGCCCTATTTCACATCGGCTACGCCGGCCCCCAAAGCGCCGGACGCCGACGGCTTCCTCCAACGCTGGCTGCTTCTGGAGCCGATCAACAAGCCGAACCGCACGAACACGGTGTTTACCGACACCTACGTGCGGAACGCCCTGAATAACGAGTACTTCCCCAACCAGTTCACGGTAATTCCGCACGATGGCGACAAAGTCAAAGCTGGCGAGCAGGAACTCATGTGGCATGCACTGGATTCCACGGGTTTCAACGTCAAGCTCTTTCGCTTCGCCTACGGCCTGAATAAGACAACTTACGGCGTCATATTCTGGGCCGTGACGGTGGTCAACAGCCCGCGCGGGATACAGAACGCCCGCATGGCCGTCGGCGTCAACGGGGCGTCTATGTGGTGGCTTAACGGCAAGGAGGCAGTCGACCTCTTTACCGACCGGCGCATGAAAATGGA
>JAIQFL010000431.1 GCA_020073365.1 Terriglobia bacterium
GAGCTTCGGCCAGCTCTGGAACTACCGTCACGAGGGCTGGGCCCGGCGCTTCTTCGACAACTGGCGCAACAGCCTCAAGTGGCAGCGGCTGAAGCCCTACGAGCGCTTCGCCGAAATGATCGAGCGCCACTGGGACGGTATCGCCGCCTACTGCATGCCCCAGATCGGCGGCCTGTTCGAGCCACCGGTAGTCGTCCACCACCTTGACGCCGTTGTAGTCGTCGGTGACCGGCTTCTTGGGTGTGGGCGGAATGGGCAGCAGGTCGGCTGCGCCGCAGAGGATCGCGCTCAATAGTGTTGCCGCAACCGCCCACGAACGGGAGCGGACGGGTGGTGTGTGCATGGCGAATAGCATACACCAGAGCCATGCGGAGGTCTTGTGGCGTGGCTCCGACTGGCTCCGACTTCTTCCGACTTCGGTGGGAGGCGCCCGGCGGCTGGCCGCCTGGCTTGCGCCCCCGGCCCCAACCCTCCAGCCCCGGCTTGAAACATTCCTACGTACTGTTATGCCAGCCGCTTAGGCCGGTTCGGAAGACTCCCCGTGAAACTGCCAATGGCCGATCACAAGCTTTGAAAATATCGCTAAGCTACTTGTTGCCAGCGGCTTAGAGCGATTCGAGGGCCTCCTCGAGGGCTCTCCGCTAGGACCCGTCTGTCATCCTGAGAACAGGGGCAGCGGATCTGCCGAGATCCGGTGCCTCAATATCCCATCATTCTTCAACGATTAGAGAAGATGCTTCGGATCTGCTCAGATCCGAATTGTAAGGAGAACTATGATGAAAGAACCGATTTCCGATCCGACCAAGGCTCCGGATCCCACCGCGGCCGACGCCCTGGAGTCTGAGCTGGGCAAGATGCTTCGCGATCGCAAGGCGCTCGCGGCGGGACGTTGCTCGATCGCTCATGCCGAATACCTGATGAGGCTCCGCGAGAGCAAACTGTACAGGAACCGCTGTGCCACCTGGGAGGAATTCTGTCCCAGGTACCTGGGACTCAGCAAGGCCTTCGCCAACCGCGTCATTCGGGCGCTGCAGGACTTCGGCCCGGCTTACTTCGAGCTGGCCGAGTTGATCCGCATCACGCCGGATGAGTTTCGAGCCGTCGCACCCCTGGTGAAGAACGGGGCCCTTCGCGTGGGTCGTGAGACCATTGCACTGCTGCCGGAGAACGCCGACAGGATTGCCATCGCGGTGGAGAGGCTGCGCCGGTCCACCTATGAGCCACATCGGGCTCCCTCCCGGTCCACCGTGCTCAACCGTCTGAAGCTGCTGGAGCGCCAAAGCGTAGAATTGACCAACGAGTTCCGAAAGCTAGCCGGGCCCATGGCACCTGACGTGGACCGATTGCAGTTGGCGTCCGTCCTGCGGCAGACGCTCGGCATGCTGGGACGGATCGAGCTGGAGATGGGAATCTTCTAATCTGAGTAGTGTCCACGAAATGACCGCAGGAGCCAATTTTTGTACTGCTATACCAGAATTAGATGCATTGATGCACAATCCCTTCACCCCGCGCATCGCCCTCGCCCAGATGTCCCGACACTCGCAACCTCGGGCGTCGCCTCACCGCCCCTGACGGCCAGACCTTCATTCGACTCGATGCCTCTGGGCCCTAATCCCCCCCGTCAGAGTCGAATCTGCCATATCACAATCTTGCTTGCATGATATACTGTAGCCGACCGGAGGGGGTCCTCGGTACGGCCGTGAGGAGTGTGCCAGCCCGCGTTGGCTGGAGGGGAATGATGATGAGAAAGAGACTCCTGGTGATCTCGGTTGCGGCGATTCTGCCGATCGTCGCGGTCATCCATGGGCAAACGGCCGCTGCCCCGGCGGCGATACCATCCGCCGCCGCGGAGCGGGCGCTCCTCGATCAATACTGTGTCGTCTGTCACAACCAAAAGGCCAAGGCAGCGGGCATGGAGCCGGCACGCAAGCTCACACTGGACAACCTCGACGTCGCACATGTGGAAAAGGAGCCGGAGGTCTGGGAAAGAGTAGTCCGCAAGCTCCGTGCGGGCATGATGCCGCCTTCGGGTTTGCCCAGGCCCAACCCATCGAGCTACGAGGCTATCGTCGCATGGCTCGAAACCGAGCTCGACCACCACGCAGTCGTCAATCTGCCCCCGCCCGGCCTGCACCGCCTCAACCGTACCGAATACGGCAATGCCATTCGCGACCTGCTCGCACTGGAAGTAGATCCCGCGAAGTTCCTGCCCTCGGACGATTCCACCCGCGGGTTCGACAACATCGCCGGCGCACTGTCTCTCTCCCCCGCCCTGCTCGAAGGGTACGCCACAGCCGCCGCGAAAATCAGCCGACTGGCGGTCGGCGATGTGACGGAGCCCTCGCTCTCCACCTATCGCGTGCCCTCGGACACGTCGCAGGACTACTACATCGAGGGTCTGCCGTTCGGGACGCGCGGGGGCCTGGTGACGCGCCATGAGTTCCCCGCGGATGGCGACTACGTCTTCAAAGTCTTCCCCATCAACAAGGGGCTCATGGACAATAATATGTCCTTCGGCGAGATCAGCGGCGAGAAACTCGAGCTCCTGGTGGATGGCGAGAGAGTACACGTATATGACTGGGACAAGGACCTGGCTCGCGGCAGTGCGGTACATGCGGGCACGGCCGACGTCCACTTTCCGGTGAAGGCCGGCTTGCACACGGTTGGCATCACGTTTCTGGCGACCCAACTGGCTCCGGGAAACGACCTGAACCAGCACTTCCTGCGCAGCACCATCGAAACCGGCGGTCTCCCTGGCTTCAAGTTCTACCCTCACGTAGGCAAGCTGGAGATCCTCGGTCCGCTGAAGCCCACCGGCGCCAGCGACTCACCCAGCCGGCGCAGGATATTCCTATGCCACCCCGCCGACGCGGCCGATGAGGCCGCTTGCGCAAAGGAAATCGTCAGCACGCTGGGGCGCCGCGCATTCCGCCGGCCCGTGACCAACGATGACACCGAGATGCTCATGGGGTTCTACCAGCAGGGGCGCGGCACCATATATAACGGCGGCAATTTCGATACGGGAATCGAAAGGGCACTGCAGCGCATCCTGGCCGACCCGGAGTTTGTTTTCCGCAAGGAGGCCGAGCCCGCGAACCTGGCGGCCGGCAGAACCTGGCATATCAGCGACGTGGAATTGGCTTCGCGGATGTCGTTCTTCCTGTGGAGCAGCATTCCCGACGACGAGCTGATCGGCCTGGCCAGCCGCAACAAGCTGCATGACCCCGCGGAACTGGAGCGCCAGGTCAAACGGATGCTGGCGGATCCGCGATCGGACGCGCTGGTGACGAATTTCACGGGGCAGTGGCTGAACCTGCGCGCCTTGCAGTCCTGGGCTCCGACGCCATTGCTGTATCCCGACTTCGACGACAATCTGCGCCTCGCGATGCGCAAGGAGACCGAGCTGTTCTTCGGCAGCATCGTTCATGAAGACCGCAGTGCCATCGATCTCTTGAACGCCAACTATACGTTCGTGAACGAGCGGCTGGCGAAGCATTATGGGATCCCGCACGTTTACGGCAGCAACTTCCGGCGCGTGGAACTGCCACCGGAATTGGACGCGCGGCGCGGGTTGTTGGGCCAGGCCAGCCTGCTGACTCTCTCGTCGCAGCCCCAGAGGACCTCGCCGACGGGGCGCGGTAAGGCCATCCTGCTGATCTTCCTGGGGCTCGGCCCTCCCGACCCGCCGCCCGGCGTGGAGAAGGACTTGAAAGCCACCGGGAGCGCACATGGGACGGGCCAGTTATCCATGCGCCAGCAGATGGAGATGCACCGCAAGAACGAGCCGTGCGCCAGTTGTCACAAGATCATGGACCCGATCGGCTTCTCGATGGAGAACTTCGATGCGGTGGGGCATTGGCGTACCATGGATGGCGACAGCCCGGTGGATGCCAAGGGAGTGCTGGTGGATGGCGGGAAGCTGGCTGGGGTTCAGGATATGCGGGAGGCGCTGCTGCGCTATTCGCCGCAGTTTGTCCGGGTGATCACCGAGAAGCTGCTGATTTACGGACTGGGACGCGGGACCGAGTATTACGATATGCCGCTGGTGCGCTCGATCGTCCACGGAGCCGAGCGCAACAACTACAAGTTTTCCTCGTTGGTGCTGGGAGTGGTCAAAAGCGACGCCTTCCAGATGAATCAGAAGATTCAGGTGAGCGCGAACCCCCAGGACGGCCTGCGCGCCGCCGGACAGGAGCGATAAAACCATGTTCATAACCAGGAAGCACATCTCCCGGCGCACCGTCCTACGGGGGGTCGGGGCGGCGTTGGCGTTGCCTCTGCTGGATTCGATGGTACCCGCGCAAACTCCTCTGGCCAGAACGGCGGCCAATCCCAAGACGCGCTTCACCGGTATCTTCGTTCCGCACGGAGCGGCGCCGGGCTGGTGGGTGCCCGAGGCCGGCGGCCCCGGCGAGCCGAAAGCCCCGCCGGGGAGCACGCGCTTCGAATACCCGATGATTTTCAAGCCGCTGGAACCGTTCCGCGAGCAAACCGTGATCCTCAGCGGGTTGTGGTCGAAGTCGGCCGAACCTCCCCCGGGCCAGAGCGGCGCGGACCACTGGGTGGCGGCGGCCTTCCTGTGCGCCAACAAGCCTAAAAAGACCACCGGCGCGGACATCTGCGACGGCACCACCATCGACCAGATGATCGCGCAAAAAATCGGCCAGGATTCGCTGCTGCCATCGCTGCAACTGGCGCTGGAGGACCCCGGGGCCAACTCGAGCAACTGCGGAGAAGGCTATAGCTGCACCTATTCCAACACCATTTCGTGGGCCACGCCGACCCAGCCGCTGCCCATGGAACTGGACCCGCAGGTGGCCTTCGAGCGTCTGTTCGGCGCCGGTGGCACGGCAGCCGAGCGGGCCGCGCGCCGGGAGCAGGATCGCAGCATTCTGGATTCGGTGACCAAGAGCCTGGCGCGGTTCAAGAAAGGCCTTGGCGCTGGCGACCGCTCGCGGCTCGACGAATATGAGACCGACATACGCGAGCTGGAGCGGCGGCTCGAGATCGCCAAGAAAGCCGTGGGGACCGTTTCCACGGAAGGCGTGGTGATCCCGGCCGGCGTGCCGGAATCGTTTGACGAGCATGTGAAGCTGCATTTCGATCTGCAGACACTGGCCTTCCAGGCGGACATCACGCGGGTTGCCACGGTTCTGTATGCGCGCGACTTGACCGCCCGCTCGTATCCCGAAAGCGGCGTCAATGGCGGCTTCCACGGGTTGTCACACCACGCGGAGAATCCCGACACCATCGCGCGCTACGCCAAGGTGAATCAATACCACGTCAAGTGCCTGGCCTACTTCGTCGACAAGCTGAGCAAGACTCCCGATGGCGACGGCACTTTGCTCGACCATTCGCTGATCCTCTACGGCAGCAACATGGGCGACTCCAATCAGCATTTGCATTACGATGTGCCGCACCTTCTGATCGGTGGGGCGTCGGGACAGATCAAGGGGGACCGCCACCTGGCGTATCCTTCGAAGACGGTTCCATCCGGCAATCTCCTTTTGAGCATTCTGGACCTGTATGGCATCCACCAGGACAGCATTGGCGACAGCACTGGAAGGCTGACCGGTCTGGTGTAGCGGATCGCTGAGGGGGATGGATGATGCGTCTGCGATACGTGCTCATGGCTTGCGCGGCGGCATTGGCGCTGTATCTGGCCGCTTCCGGCGCGTCGTACACCCAAGTGATCAGTCCGGTGGCCGATGCGGCCATGAAGGGCGACCAGGCGAGCGTGCGGTCCCTGATTGCGCAGAAGGCCGACGTGAATGCTCCGCAGGCCGATGGAGCCACGGCGATTCAGTGGGCCGCGTTTCGGAACGATCTGGCGATGGCCGACCTGCTGATCGCCGCCGGCGCCAACGTCAAGACGCCCAACCGGGAAGGCGCCACACCGCTCTACCTGGCCTCCATCTATGGGAGCCCGGCCATGATCGAAAAACTCCTGAAGGCCGCCGCCGATCCGAACGAGCGTGGCCCGCAGGAAGAGACTCCCCTCATGCTGGCGTCGCGCACCGGAAACCTGGATGCCATGCAGGTATTGCTCGATCACAAAGCCGAAGTCAACGCCAAGGAGAAACTGCGCGGCACCACGGCCCTGATGTGGGCCGTGGATCAAGGTCATAGCGATGCGGTCAAACTGTTGATCAAGCACGGAGCGGATGTCAGCGCCGCAACCAACCCCGACTCGAGGAATGCCCGCAACAACCTTGCCGACACCGTGACGCAGAGGCTCAACTCTAGTTTCGGCGCGATCGGTCAAGCCCGAGCCCGCGGCGGACGCGGTGGCGGACGGGGCCCTGGAACAACTGACGCCAATGCCGGTCCGGCCGGGGAAGCCCCCGGAGGCTTCCCCGCTTTCATGATGCGCCCGGCGCCCAAAGATGGCGGTGGGTTGACTCCCCTGGTTTTGGCCGCGCGGCAGGACTGCCCGGAGTGCGCGCGCACCTTGCTCGCAGCGGGCGCCGACGTGAACCAGCGGACGCTTTACGGTTGGACCCCGCTGCTGACCGCCACGCAGAACCGGCATTACAAGCTGGCCGCGTACCTGATGGACCACGGCGCCAAACCCAACATAGCCAACAACGGCGGTTGGACGCCCCTCTACCTGGCTGCGGACAACCGCAACATCGAGTCCGGGGACTATCCCGTGCGGACGCCGGACATGGACCACCTGGACTTCATCAAACTGCTTCTTGACAAGGGGGCGGACCCGAACGCGCGGATCTGCGGAAAGGCATCGACGCCTGAGAAATGCACCGGGGACAGCACCGAGACGCGCACGAACTTCACCATGCAGTGGCTCTACGAAGATGGCGCGACGCCCTTCCTGCGGGCCGCTCAATCGGGCGATGTCACGCTGATGAAACTGCTGCTGGCGCATGGCGCGGACCCCAAGATCTTCACCGCCCACAACGTCACGCCGCTCTCCGTGGCGTCGGGAATCGGCTGGACCGAGGGCGTGACCTTCGAATGGTCGGAGGCTGAGACACTGGAAGCCGTGAAGATGTGTCTGGACCTGGGCATCGACCCCAACGTAGCCGATGAGGACGGCCGCACGGCCCTTCACGGCGCGGCGCACAAAGGTAGGCCCGAGGTCATTCAGCTCCTGGTGGACCATGGCGCCAAACTGGACGCGCAGGACGGCGGAAGCCGCGACAGCGTCAATGGAGTGTTGCTGGGGAAGAAGTGGATTCCGCTGGATTGGGCGAGAGGCCTGGTTCGCGTGGGAGTGCAGTCGGCGATCCCTCACCCCGAGGCCGAGAAGCTTCTGGTCAAGCTGATGACCGAGAGGGACCTCCCCATCCCGCCGCCCCCCACCTCCTCGATCTGTCTCACCAAGGGCCTCAACGGGTGCCAGTAGACCTGCGGTTGGAGTTTCTACATTTGGTTAGAGGTCGTGCCCATTGTGGGGCAGGCGCTTTCGCCTGCCAATCTGGTAGTTTGTCAACCCCCGGCGGACTGTCAATCCGCCTCTTAGGAGCAGCGCTATGAAAACCTCGACGTTCCCCATCGGCCTGTCCGTCTTATTCGCATCGTCAGTCCTCACATTCGCGCAGACCCCTTGCGACCGCCTCAAGTCGCTTTCGCTTCCCGACACGACGTTTACGGCAATCGAGGCCGTCGCCGCAGGCCCGTATCAAGCGCCGGTCCCCGCCGGACGGGGCGGTCCACCTCCTGTCGCGGCGCAACAAGCACCCGGACGCGGAGGTGCGGGACCAGGCGGCCGTGGGGCTCCGCCGCCTCCTCCGATGTTGCCCGCCCACTGCAAGGTGGCCGCGACTCTCCGCCCCTCCACGGACTCCGACATCAAAATGGAATTGTGGCTCCCCGCCGAAAACTGGAACGGCAAGTTCCAAATGGTGGGCAACGGCGGATGGGCAGGCACCATCAGCTTTGGCGCCATGGCGGCAGGCCTCCGGGAGGGCTACGCCGTGGCGTCCACCGACACCGGCCACGAAGGCGGCAACGGCATGTTCGCGCTCGGGCATCCGGAAAAGATTGTCGATTTCGCGTGGCGCGCGGTGCACGAGACTGTCGTCAAATCCAAAGCTCTCATCTCCGCGGTCTACGGCGGAAACCCGAAGTACTCCTACTGGAACGGCTGCTCCACGGGCGGCCGGCAGGCCCTGGTCGAGGCCACCAAGTTCCCGAACGATTTCGACGGCGTGATTGCCGGAGCTCCGGCGAATCCACACATCCACCTGCATGCCGCCGGGTAGTGGGTCAGTTTCGATTTTACACGGCTTGACATCGGCCTCTCCCCTGCGATACTGAAGGCATCATGCCTGAGCGGTCAAAGAAGCGCCCGCGCGACCCGAACCAGCTTGCATACCAGATCATGCTTGAATCCACTGGGCAAGCTTCAAAGTTCAATCCCGAAGCAGAGAAGCCCGTAGACCCCACCAAGAACCCCCATGCCGTAGCGC
Organism: Terriglobia bacterium; assembly: GCA_020073365.1. GTDB lineage: Bacteria > Acidobacteriota > Terriglobia > Bryobacterales > Bryobacteraceae > JAIQFL01. Next base: position 8,433 of record JAIQFL010000431.1, read on the forward strand.
TGGGCCGTCTCGGCGGTCTCAAAGGTGGCGTAGCGAGAGCGGCTGCTCTTGGACCGCGCAAGCGGTCTGCTATCGCGGCAAAGGCGGCAAAGGCTCGGTGGGGAAAGAAGTGACCTATGCCCCAAAATGACATGCGTATTTTCCGAGCAGTCTGTACAAATCTCGTTTGCGATTGTGAGCGCCGGTCAGAGAGTGCACCAAGTTGGCCGGTTTGGCGATGCGCCACGCACGTCTTTGAGCAGGCGCAGGCACACGTCGGCGCCGGCGCGCGTGAGCGCGGCGAGGTGCGATCAGGTCAAGGCATCCTTTTCAGAACATCGGGCTACCCTCCGCGCCGTCGACAGGATCGTGAGCCGTGGATGACCACGCGTGCTTGGTATC
>JAIQFL010000432.1 GCA_020073365.1 Terriglobia bacterium
GCCGCCGAGGGCGATACCGTCGCAATGAACGTAACATTGGCGCCTACCGTCGCTGGGTTGGTATCGGCCGTCAGGGTAACCGTGCTGGGTACCAGGAGCGTAACCGTGAACGTCCAGGTAAGAGGTGCGTAGTTAGCGTCGCCCGAGTACTGTAGTGTAATCTGGTGATCTCCCGCGATACTCGAGGTGTAGGCATACTGCGCGTTGCTGCCGTTGATCAGGGAGACCGTCATGAGCGTGGTCGCACCCTCTGATATCTGCACCGATCCGGTCGGCTGGCCGCGGCCGCCTACCACGGTGATCGAGAGCGTAACGGGCGTGGAAACCAACGCCGGATATTGCACGTTGGCTCCGATGGAGGGAGTGGTGCGGCTGCCGCCGGTCACATTCACCGGCCCCGACCCTGAACCGTTGTACACCCCATCCCCCATGTAAATCGCCATCACACTGTGGCTGCCCGCGCTCAATGTACTCGTATCGAGCGTCGCGCTGCCGCCGTTCAGTGGCGCTGAGGCCAGCGGCGTTGCAGGGCCGAAGGATACGTCTTCCATGAACTGCACGGTGCCGGTCGGTGTAGCGCCGCCGGCGATTGGGGTCACGGCCGCGGTGAGAGTTTGCCCAGCCAGGCTAAGAACGGTGTTGGTGTACAGCAACGGCGAAGGCAGTATCACTCCACGCACACGGCAGTCCAGAATGTCGCTGATGAGCAACCCGCCGAAACTGGTAAGTGCCACGCTCATCGAGCCGTCCAGTGTCGCTATCGTGGCCGGCCCGTTGTCGCCGAGGCCGCTGGGACACACATAGGTTGAGGTCCCTCCCCCGCTTCCACCCGCGCTCGCCGAGCTCATACCATGTGCGCCGGCGCCGCTGCCTGCCACCGTAGTAATGATCCCGCTCGCGTCTACCCGCCGCACGCGTCCGAGGCCATCTGCGAAGTAGAGATTGCCCGCCGCATCCGCGGCCACGTTGCTGATGAGAATCCCCAACGCGGCGCTGGTAGCCGGCTGTCCATCCCCGTTGAAATCCGTGCCTCCGTTACCCGCCACCGTACTCAGCAGGCCGGTGGCGCCGCTCACCCGACGGATTGCGTAGGCCAGCGTTTCGCTGATCAACAGGTTGCCTTGCCAATCGAAACTTACCGCCGTCGGCGCAGCCAGGTTGGCACTTGCCGCGGGCGTACCATCCGGCGAATGGCCGTTCACACCCGTACCGGCAACCGTGGTCAAAATCCCGGTTACGGCATCCACGCGCCGCACCCGGTTGTTCCCTGTATCGGCGATGTAGAGGTTGGAGGCAAGATCCCGAGCCAACCCCATGGGATGGTTGATGGATCCGTTCACCGCCGGGCCGCCGTCTCCGGCCCAGGTCGCGACGCCGTTGCCGGCGACTGTTGTGATGATGCCGGTGGCCGCGTCCACGCGCCGCACCCGATTGCCAGTGTTCTCCAGGATGAAGAGGTTGCCCGCCGTGTCCATCGCCACGCTGAAAGGACCATTCACCGATGCCCGGGTAGCCGGTCCAAGGTCGCCCGTCGATGCGGCTGTTCCGTTCCCCGCCACGAGGGTCAGGAGGTTGTATCTATCCACCTTCAAAACGCGGTTGTTCGTCCGGTCTGCGATGTAGAAGTTATCGAACCGGTCAACGCAGATCCCGCCTGCGGACATGGCGGCGTTGACAGCCGGCCCTCCGACTCCGGACGTTCCCGTCGTGCCATTACCGGCAACGGTCACTATCAGGCCATTCTGAGCTAACAGAGCGGGAACAAATGACAGAGCAATGACAGCGGCGAGTTTTCGCATAAGGGACGAACATAACGCGGACATGCACGTCCGAAAAAGTTCACTTAAGTAAACTGCCGGCAACTAACCCCGGGCCACGTGAGGGCTCACCGCATCCTTGATAACCCGTCAGGCGCTCCGGCGAGCCAGCGCCATCCAGCGCGATGGAGTGGGTCCGCCCGGCGGTGGCACACATCAATTCCAAGGAGACTCGTTGGTCTCAAAAGCAGCAACGACAAAGGGTAGGATAGGGACAGGAATCCGAAAACCGATGATCCGAATCGCTAATGGCCAGGGGTTTTGGGGTGACTGGCTGGAAGCCCCGGTGCGCCTGGTGGAGCAGGGCCCCATCGATTATCTGGCCCTCGACTACCTGGCCGAGATCACTATGTCGATCCTGCAGAAGCAGCGGCAGGCCGAACCGAACCTGGGCTACGCGCGCGACTTCCCGCCGCTGGTCGCCCGCATTTCACGGAGAATCCGCGAGCGGGGTGTGAAGGTAGTGGCCAATGCCGGGGGAGTCAATCCAGTGGCCTGCGCGCGCGAAGTGGTGCGGCTGGCGCCGGGCCTGAAGGTGGCCGTGGTGCTGGGGGACGACGTATTCCCCCGCCTGGATGAGTTTCTTTCTAAAGGTTACGAACTGCGCGACATGGATACCGGCGAGCCAATCTCGACCGTTCGCGACCGCATTCTCAGCGCCAACGCCTACATCGGTGCATTCCCGCTCGCCGAAGCGCTGGCCACCGGGGCGGATGTGGTCATCGCCGGCCGTTCCACCGATACCGCATTGACCCTGGCGCCTATGGTCTTCCGATACGGCTGGACGCCTGAGGAGTACGACAAGCTGGCGGCTGGCACCATCGCCGGCCACATTATCGAGTGCGGTGCCCAGTCGACCGGCGGCAACTGCCAGGTGGACTGGCAGAACATACCCAACATGGCGGATATCGGCTACCCCATCATCGAAGCCGACCCGGATGGAAGCTTTGCGGTCACCAAGCACTCCGTCGCCGGCGGCCGTGTCAACAGCCACGTTGTAAGAGAGCAACTGCTCTACGAGCTGGGCGACCCGAAGAACTACATTACGCCGGACTGCGTGGCCGATTTCACCAGCATCCGCCTCGAAGACTGCGGGCCCGATCGCGTGCGTGTCACTGGGATCCGTGGCGGCCCGCGCCCGCCCACGCTGAAGCTTTCGATCAGCTACACCAACGGCTGGAAGTCCATCGGCACGCTGGTGTACTCGTGGCCGCAAGCCCTGGAGAAAGCGCGCGCCGCGGACCGGATCGTGCGTGAGCGGCTCGGCGCTCTCGGCCTCAGATTCGACGAAATCTACACCGAGTATTTCGGAGTGAATGCCTGCCATGGCGCCGCCGCCCCGCCGAATCCCGACCCGCCGGAGGTGCAGGTGCGCATCGGGGTCCGGGGTGGCGACAGGCAAGCCGTCGATCGCTTCACCCGCGAGTTAATCCCGCTGGTGCTCAACGGACCTCCGGGCGCTACCGGTTTCGGGGAGGGCCGGCCGGTGGTGCGGGAAATCGTCGCGTACTGGTCCGCCCTGGTTCCGCGCGAAGAAATCACCACCCGGGTCGAAGTGGTAGAGTAGCGGCTGGTTCCCCCGCACCTGTTGAGGGGGCGGCCGGCTGGACGCCGGGTGACAGACGACGAAACCCGATCGTCTGTCCCACCGGGCTGGCAGAATGGCCAATCTCCAGACTTCGGGAGCGCTGATAGCCACGACTATCGACCTGCCTATTTACGAAAAGGAACCTTGAACTTGGTAGTGGCACGGTGTAGTGTCGTGTTTTGAACGACTCCGGCCGGAAGAACGTCCTACCCCTTGTGATCGCTGTGTCTCTGGCGGCCGTCACATTAGCTGTCTATCTGCAGGTGCGAACCTTCGACTTCATCAATTTCGACGACCCGGGTTACGTCACCGAAAATCCGAACGTCAGCGGCGGACTGACGCGCGCCGGAATTGTCTATGCGTTCACCAATTACACCTGGTTCTACTGGCAGCCGCTCACCTGGCTCTCCCACATGCTGGATTGCCAGTTGTTCGGCCTCCGCGCGGGCTGGCACCATCTCACCAATGCAGCTCTCCACATCGCCAACTCCATCCTGGTATTTCTGATCTTCCGGCGCATGACCGGCGCCCTCTGGCGCAGCGCCATCCTGGCGGCCCTGTTCGCACTCCATCCTCTGCGCGTGGAGTCTGTAGCCTGGATCGCCGAGCGGAAGGACGTCCTCAGCGGCTTTTGGTTCCTGATGGCGCTGTGGACGTACGTGCGATACACAGAGAAGCCCGGCAATGGCCGGTATCGGCTGGTTTTGTTGTGCATGCTGATGGGTCTGATGTCCAAACCCATGCTGGTTACCGTACCCCTGCTGTTTCTGCTGGTGGATTACTGGCCTCTGCGGCGGGTCGCGATCGCCGAGAAATTGCCCATGGTGATGCTGGCGGCCTTGGCGGCGGCCCTGACCTGGATTGGGCAGAGTCGCATGGGCGCCATGCTGTGGTCGGCCGGAATTCCCCTGCCGATGCGCCTGTCGAACGCGCTGGTTTCGTACGTGCGATACATCGGCAAGACGATCTGGCCGCAAAACCTGGCCATCCTGTACCCCTACCCGGCTTCCATTCCCGCCTGGCAGGTTGCCGGAGCGGCGTTGCTGCTGATCTCCATCACGGTTGCCGCGGTCTGGGTAGGGCGCAAGCACCGCTATCTGGCGGCCGGCTGGTTATGGTTTGTGGTGGGGCTCGTTCCCACGATTGGTCTGGTGCAGGTCGGCCGGCAAGCCATGGCCGACCGATTCTCCTATATCCCGCTGATCGGCCTGTTCGTCGCGTTGGTATGGGGAGTTGGCGGATGGTTGCAGGATCACCGTTATGTGGCTGCCGTCGCTGCCGCGATGGTGCTGGTGGCGTGCGGCGTCCGGTCCTGGCAGCAGACCCGCACCTGGCGCGATAGCGTCACCGTCTTCGAGCAGGCCCTCAAGGTGACGCGCGAGAATTGCGTGGCTCATCGCCATCTGGCCGTAGCCCTGGAAGGACGAGGCAGCCTCGAAGCCGCGCTGCCCCACTACGCCGAGGCGGTGCGCATCGAGCCATCCTACTTCCTGGCCCAGTGCGCCTACGGAGCTGCGCTGCTGAAACACGGCGAACCGGAAGCCGCCGCGCCGCATTTCTCCGCCGCGATCCGTTATTTTCCAAACTATGCGGCTGCCTATTACGGCTTGGGGCAAATCTTCATCCGTACCGGGAGAACCAGGGAAGCGGTCCCCGCTATCGAGCAGGCTCTGCGTATCGGACTGAGTCCGGGGGATGAGGCCGCCGCCCACGCGATGCTTGCCCGGATCGCCCCGTTGTGACTTTTCGCGGCGCGATCCGCGGGAACCTCTCGTGCGTGCGCCACCTAAATGGCCAATCTCCAGGGACAGGCCGGGAGGCCTGTTCTGCCAAAACAGACACCCTGCGTCTCTCCGGAGCCGCATTTCATTCGGACCACTTGTGCCCGCGCGCTCCTTTAATACCAATACCGTCTAATACCGCGATGCCAAAGGCCGCATGGGCGTGGGGAAACGCGCAGGAGCCTCGCCGCGCTGTTCCGCCGGGCGCTCGAGCACCAGCGAACGCAGGCCAGGCATGGCGCCAGCGCCGACGCGTTGACCCTTTTCGTTGACGGGGAGTTGCCCGGTGGTGAGGTTCTTCAGGCCGAACAGTGCCAGCTCGAAGCGATCCTTTACCCCTACTTTCTGGAACAGGCGCGAGAGATAAACCTTGACCGTGCCTTCGGAGATCATCAGGGTGGTGGCGATCTCCTTGTTCTTCAGTCCCTGGGAAAGCAGGCTCACGAGTTGCCCTTCGCGCTGGGTGAGAGCGATCCGGCGGGCGCACAGGAAACTGTCGGTGAGCGCTTTCTCGAACCACAGCTCGCCGGCCTGGACCTTTTGCAGGCACTTCACCTGCAAATCCGTCGGCAGGGTTTTGCGCAAGATGCCTCTCACGCCCAGCCCCATGGCCTGGAACGCCAGCTCCGTGGATATGGAATTCACCCACAGAACGATCTTGCAGCTCATCATGGCATGCTTCATGTCACTGAGAACGGCGAAGGTAACTTCGTGTGTCAAGTCCATGAGGACCAGGTCGGGCGCACCGTGCGCCACCTGCTCCATCATTCCCGTCACCGTGCCGCAAATAGGTAGCAGTTCGAAACCCTCGACCTGCCGCAGCACCGATTCGAGCCCTTTCGCCAAGATGGGTTCGTCGCTATAAAGAAGAATTCGCGTCATAATTCTCTTTTGTCCTTATTGAGCAACCTAGCCACCCCGCGGCGCACAAACTGTTATGCTTTAGAGTTGCGCGTCTCGCTTGGTGCTTCTTAAGGATTTTCCGATGATTTACTCCCATTGTCAATAGATAATTAACGAACAATATGCTTATTTTGGGCCTACAACGGCCAAGAATATCATCCACAATCTTTCATATATTCTGCTAACTCATACGTATAATACCATAATAATCAATAGTTTACAATAGAAAGCGGGCTTCCTCCATCCCTCCGGAAATACCCGTCAAATAGCCGGATAATTTCCCTGTACTAACCCTATCGGAGTACGCCTGGTACCCCCCTTCGGGTAACGTGCCAGGAGTAGTACCGAAGTTGGAGTGCGGGTGACGGCGACCGTGAGCCAAGGTAACGTTCTATAGTTGATAACCTTCGGCAACAACCCCGTGTAGCCCATTTACGATATTGATGCCCGGTGCTTCGGGCGCTAAAGTCGCCAGTGTTGACCTCAAGGAAATGAGAAACATAAACCGGCGAGAGAGCCCGCGAATTGAGATCAAGCTCCGGTGTCACGTCACCTCGCCGGCGCTCTGGATGCGCAGCGCGATGTTGACTGAGAACATCAGCCGAAGTGGGCTCCTGGTGGCTTGGCGCTCCGATGGTGTAGCCCTCCCGTTTCCGGCAGTCGGTCAGATCGTGACGGTCGAGGTAGAGCTCCCTGCCAACCACGGTTTCGGACAGAAGTGCATACATTGCCAGGGTTCGGTCACGCGCGTATCGTCGGTGGACCCCGAGAATCCGCGCGTTGCCTTGCAGGTGAATTACATGGATTTTCGTTCGTTCCACGACAGGATTCGCGCGCTGGAAGCATTGCAGCCGGTCGCGAACTCGTGGATGGCCTGACGGATATGGAAACGCGACGCCCACCATTCGCGCTCAAGCTGCTGCCGTCGTTCACGGATTTCGCGTTCCTCATGCCGGTGGTGTGGCTGTTCGGCCGTATGAATGGTCTCAAGTCGCTGCTCGCCGACTGCGACACCGGCTGGCACATTCGTACAGGTGATTGGATCGTCGCTAACCATGTTGTCCCGGCGCACGATATTTTCTCCTTTTCGAAGCCTGGCGCGCCTTGGTTTTCGTGGGAATGGCTGTCCGATGTGCTTTTTGCCTGGCTCAACGGTCTGGGCGGTCTGCGGGCCGTCGTGCTGTTCAGTATTCTCTTGATTGCCGTGACCTTCACGGCCTTGTTCCGCCTGGTGCGGAGACGGTCCAACCCAATCGTGGCTTTTGCGGTGACCACGGTGGCCGCGGCAGGCTCTTCGATTCACTGGCTGGCCAGGCCGCACCTGTTCACGCTGCTGTTTCTGGTCTTGTTCTGCGCCGCTCTGGAGCGGGTTCGCGAGGGGCATACGCGTCTCGCGGGCGTACCGTACCTGGCAATCCTGCCGGTGGCCACGGTGCTGTGGACCAACCTCCACGGGGGTTTTTTCGTGGGCATCCTGGTCATCGGTGCCTACGGCGCCGGCGAATTGCTGAGCCTGGCGTTCTGCGGGGACAATCCCGCCGGCAACCGGCTCCTGGCGGGCCGCAGGGCCCGGCAGTATTTTCTGTGTGGGTTGGCGTGCCTGGCGGCAAGCCTGATCAATCCGTATTTCTATCGCCTGCACATGCACCTGGTGCAGGATTTGCTCCCGTACACCTGGCAGAACATCCAGGAATGGCTGTCTCCGAGTTTCCACCATCCGGCCGCGATCTATTTCGAGGCCATGCTGGTGTTGAGCGTAGTGGCGGCCGGCTGGAAGCTGTCCAAGGGCAGTTTTACGGAATCGGTGTTGATCCTGCTCTGGGCCCACGGAGCGCTGTTGGCGGTGCGCAATATTCCGATCTTCATGATCGTGGCGGCCGTTCCGGTGGCGGCAGTGATCCAGGAATGGCTGGAGCGCCTGCCCGAATGGAACGTGGCTGGATGGCTGCGCGCCGCGGTGGGACGGTTTAACCATGTCGCCGCCGAGACCGGCGAGACCGATCGGGTGGGCCGCTGGCATCTGGTGAGTGCGATGGGCCTGCTGCTGCTGGCGGCGGTGATTTGGGCGCCGCACCCGCCCCAGAAGTTCCGCGCGGAATTCGATCCGCAACGCTATCCCGCCGGAGCCCTGGCAACCCTGCGGGGCGATTTGTCCGCGCACATTTTCACCCACGACGAATGGGGCGACTACCTGATCTGGAGTCTGTACCCGTCCCAAAAGGTCTTCGTGGACGGCCGAGCTGAGTTCTACGGCGACGATTTTGAAAAAGCGTACACCGGCATCCTCAATGTGAGGGACGGCTGGGAGAACACCCTGGGCCGCTTCGGTGTCGACACCATTTTGATGCCCCCCAACACGCCGCTTTCCGGCGTGTTGAAGGAATCCGGCCGCTGGCGCGTCGTCTATGACGACCGCGTCGCGCTGGTGTTCCGGTCCGCATCCAGGACCGTGGGCCAACCACCTTCCATCGCTCTAACCGGCGAGGGAGTCAGCCGTGATCGCGAGGTCACGAAAACCCAGGCAAGTGATCGAGCGATCACAGAAACCAAAACCAAAACTTAGGAGCGAACACAATGACGTTTTTGCGCAATTTCTGGAATGACGAACAGGGCCAGGATCTCGTGGAATACACCCTCCTCCTGGCATTCGTAGCGTTGGCTTCGGCGGCCCTTTTCATCGGCGCCGGCGGCAGCATCAAGGG
>JAIQFL010000036.1 GCA_020073365.1 Terriglobia bacterium
TGATTGAACAAGCTGGCAGCCTGTACCATAAACAGTGCCCTCCTTGAGGCGAGTGTTGGAACCGTGATGAGCGTCTGGTTCACCCACTACGTTGACAGGAGGGCCACGCCACCGCAAGGCAGCGGAGAAGTTGGTCACGGCGTCGTGAATGACCCTCAACTAATTGGCGCAGTCACTCGCAGTAAATGTTGTGTTGGACAAGAGTGTTGCCGAATAAGCCGAATGTAGTACCCAATTGCCTCACGTCTGTGACAAACGCCCCTTTTTGTAACGCACTGAAACGGATGGTGCCAACCGAACCGCGTCGTGCAGGTAATGGCCGCGGTAGCATAACCCTCTCTGGCGGGCGGCTCGCCGAAACTACAGTTAGGGCGCGCTCGAGAATCCCAACGGTTCAATTGCCTTCGATGAAGCGTTGCAAGGCATCATACTTGGGTGCCTGCTCGCGCGGCTGATCCAGATTCTCGAGCGTGCCCCAGCTCGAACAGCTTGCGGCCTTCGACGCGCGCAAGTGCCAAGTAGTGGAAATGCGCTTCTTCGCCGGACTATCAGCCAGGGAGATCGCTGCTGTCTTGAGCACGACGGAGGCGACTGTGCGCCGCGATTGGGTGATTGCGAGGGCTTGGCTATACCGGTATCTGGAGGGGCGGGCTTCGGGATGAGCAATTCTTGCGGCTATCAATTCTCCCCGGGAATTGCGCTATCTGTAGCATAAGCGTATGACCAATCCGGATTGGCAAGAGATCGAACACGCCATGGGGATCGCCCTGGATCTCCCGGAGGAAGAGCAGGCAGCCTGGCTGGGGCAGCAGCGGCCGGAAGTACGCGCCGAAGTGGAATCTCTGTTGGCCGCTCATCGCCGGTCGAGCAGCTTCCTCGAGGGCGGTCCGGAGACGCGGGATGCCGGGCGCTCGCTGGCTAGCCGGCACATCGGCCCGTACAGGCTGTTGGAGGAGATTGGGCGCGGGGGCATGGGAACGGTCTATCGCGCCGAGCGCAATGACGGGCGCTTCCAGAAGCAAGTCGCCGTGAAAGTGATGGCGGCCGCCGTGGATTCCTCGGAGATGTTGCGGCGATTCAGCGGGGAGCAGCGGATCCTGGCCACGTTAGAGCATCCGAATATCACGCGAATGCTCGACGCGGGCGTGTCCCAAGACGGCCTGCCGTACATCGTGATGGAGCAGGTGGATGGCGTTCCCATCAACCAACACTGGCGCGCGCGGGCGCTGCCGCTCAACGAGCGCTTGCGCCTGTTCCGCCAGGTATGCTCCGCGGCCCAATATGCGCATCAACGCCTGGTGGTGCATCGCGATTTGAAGCCGGCCAATATTCTGGTGACGGAGGAAGGCGTTCCCAAGCTGCTCGATTTCGGCATCGCCAAGCCGCTCGGGGTTTGGCCGGACGCATCGTCTGGTGGGACACGGACCACTCTAAATCCGATGACGCCGGATTACGCCAGCCCGGAGCAGATGCGCGGAGGGTCCATCACGACCGCTACCGACATCTATTCGCTCGGCGTGATCCTGTACGAGCTGCTCACGGGGGAGCGTCCGTACCGGGTTACCGGCAAGACCATGGAGGAGGCGATCCGCATCGTGTCCGAGACGGAGCCGCCGAAGCCGAACGCCGCGGCTCGCATTCCCGCCGATCTGCACGCCATCGTGGCCAAGGCGATGCGCAAGGAGCCGCAGGAGCGATACGCTTCCTCGGAGGAGCTGTCCACCGACGTCGGGCGTTACCTGTCCGGACTGCCGGTGTGGGCGCACCGGGGATCTTTCCGCTACCTGACACGAAAATTTGTGGCCCGCCACAAGTTCAGCGTCGTCGCGGCCATGCTGATGGTGCTTCTGGCAGCCGGGGGCTCCGCGGCGATCACGCGGCAGGCTCGCATTGCGGAGCGCGAGCGGGCGCGGGCGCAGGCGCGCTTCGACGATGTTCATCAACTGGCGAACTTCGTCCTCTTTGACCTGTATAACGACATCATTTCTCTCCCTGGCGCGATCCCGGTAAGGAAGCGGCTGGTGACGGGAGCGCTGCAGTACTTGGACTCATTGTCGCGGGAATCCGCGGGAGACGTCACGCTACAAATGGAACTGGCGGCGGGGTACACTCGTATCGGCGATGTGCAGGGCGGCCTTGGAAAGCCCAATCTTGGCGACACCGGCGGGGCGCTGGCCAGCTATGGAAAAGCTGAACGGATCCTGCGCTTGGTGCTGGCGCGGGATGAGTCGCGCCTGGACGCGCGGCGGAACCTGGCGCGAGTCTACCTCAACGTCAGCGAGGTCCACCAGTTCTCGCGAAATGACGCGGAGGTCTTAGCCAACGCGCGTCAGGCCGAGGCACTCGTGCAGGGGGTCGCCCCGGCGCCGGGCGACGAGGAAACCTTGTCTCTGCTGGCCGACGTGCATTTCCGCCTTGCCGTGGGGCTTACAGGAAGTGACCCCAAGAAGTCCCTGGACCATTACCTCAAGACGCTGGAGATTTTTCAGGCCCTGCTCGCCGCCCATCCTGGCAAGCCGAGCCTGTCTGCCCGCGTCGCCACGGTTCATCGACAACTGGCTTCCCACATGGCTGCTACTGGTGATGCGGCTAAGGCCCTCGATCACCGCCAGAAAGCTCTCGAGTTGGACGAACGCCGGCTGGCAGCCAACCCAGCGGACCCGTGGGCGAAGATCGATCTGTCCGCGGACTTCGTCAGCATCGGCGCCGCGCACTTCAATCAAGGCAATCTTGAGGTGGCACTGGCTAATTACCGGCGAGCCCTCGACATCCGCCGCGCATTGGCCGAAGCCGATCCGCGGGATGCTCGCCTACGCAGGCAATTGGCCACCACCTATCTTTCTATAGGAGAGACACTCGCAAGAATGGGCGACCCGAGCGCGCCGCTGGAGAGTTACCGTCGCGCCGCGCAGATCGGCAGCCCGCTGGCGGAAGGCAACCCTGCCGATAGCTATATGCGCGCGTTGCTGATCCGAGCCTATGCCGGAGAGGCAAGCGCGGAAGCGGAGCTGGCGCATAGATCCGGAAACACCCCGGCCGGGCAGGAACGCCGGCGTAGATCATGCTCCCTGTACCAGCTCGCTACGGAAAGCTACCGCGCGTTGAAGCAGAATGGCGGCGTCTGGGGCGACGATATTGACGCCGGCGAGCGCGCGGCGCGAGAGGCGGCGCGGTGCGACGCGGGACGGAAGTGACTCTACACGGCCACGATCTCATCGCCAGGTGGCTCTGGCCAGCTCGGAAGCCATCTCGAAGCTGCCCTTCGTGACCTGGATCCCGCCGCGCTAAAACGCGCACATCCAACCGTCCCAGGCGGCCCTGCCAGCGGTGCCGGCAACACCCTTGACCGCACGCGGAAACCGGCGCATGATCAGTTTCAGCGGCGAGAGGTGCCGAACTCATGCAGGACCGCGAACTGTATCACGGAACCAACGGGGACAATATTCTCCAGATCATCCGCACCGGCGTGCTGATGCCCAACGCGGAGGGAAAGATTTATTTCTCTGAACGGCGTTTCGACTCGGTCCTGATGCATGGGGCCGACAGAAGCCGAAAAGCCACGTTCGCGGTGAAGCTCCGCGTAACCTTTCCTACCACGGTGGCCCTCCAGCAGACCGCAACCGCTGGCGTTTCCGACACGCTAATCGTCACGGCGGCAACGCCTCTGCAGGTCCAGGTTTTGGAGCTTTATGTAAGAGAGCCACGGGCCAGCACAATCAAGACGGTCACGGGCGCGGTGGCTATCAAGAAGTACTTATCAAAGTAAAGAAGAGGGTTTCGTCGCGCTCGGGGTTGACAGACGGAAGCGTCTGTCCCACGTTGGGGTTTCAGGGCTGTGGCGCCAGCGCCCGCAGATCGTCTACCCAGTAATCCGGCTCGAGCCGGGCCATCTGGTCGGTCTTGCCGTAGCCGTAGCGCACTGCGCAGGTCTGTACCCCGGCGCGCTTGCCGGCTTCCATGTCGGCGGGGGAATCGCCCACCATCAGGCATTCCTCGGGCCTGGCGCCCAGCGCCGCCAGGGCTGCGAGGATCACATCCGGCGCGGGCTTACACGGAAAACCATCGGTACCCTGCACGTGGTCGAAATACCCGATCAGGCCAAACTGAGAGAGGATGGCGCGCGTGGTCGGCGTTCCTTTGGTGGTGGCCGTAGCCTTACGCCCTCCGAGCGCGGCGAGCGCTTCCGCCACTCCCGGATACACGCTGGTGAGCTGGTGCCCACGGGCGAGATAAGTCGACCGGTATCGCACGATCAGGTCGTCGATCTGTCCAGGGGTGTAGTGTGGAAGAACGTCCTGGAACAGGTTGATCAGGTGCAGGCCGATGTAGCCCTTCAGGAAATCAAACGTCACCGGATAACATTCGGTGGTCTCGAGCACCTGCTGGACTGAGCTGCAAATATCCTGGGCGGAGTCCAGCAAGGTGCCGTCCACGTCGAAGATATAAACCGGAAACGCGGGGATCACGCCGGCTGCGGACGCTCCCCTTCCGATAGCCCGGGAACCCGGCGTCCGCTTTCCGGCCGAAGCACCTGTTGGGTGTGATCCTCGGAATCCTTCGATTTGCTCACGGGCGGGAGGGCCTGGCCGCCGATGATCTGCAATACTTCAGCGCCATCCAGGATCTCGCGCTCCAGCAAGGCCTCCGCAATTCGGATCAGCGCCTCGGAGCGTTCCTCCAGGATCTGAGTCGAAGTGTTGTAGCCGCCCTGCACCAGCTTCTTGACTTGCTCGTCGATGCGGATGGCGGTCTCCTCGCTATAGTCGCGATGCTGGGCGATTTCGCGGCCCAGAAAGATCTGCTCTTCCTTCTTGCCGTAACTCAGCGGCCCCAGCTCACTCATACCCCACTCGCAAACCATCTTGCGGGCCAGGTCCGTGGCGCGCTCGATGTCGTTGCCCGCGCCGGTGGTCATGTGGTGCATGTGCTTCTCTTCGGCGATGCGGCCGGCCATCAGGATGGCGAGTTGCGCCAGCAGGTACTCCTTGTCGTAGGAGTGCTTGTCGTCGACCGGCAATTGCATGGTAACGCCCAAGGCCATGCCGCGCGGGATGATGGTCACCTTGTGCAGCGGATCGGCGCTCGGAAGCACGGCGGCCACCAGCGCATGGCCGGCTTCGTGGTAGGCGGTATTCTTCTTCTCGGCATCGCTCAGGATCATCGACTTACGCTCGGCGCCCATCAGGATCTTATCCTTGGCGGTCTCGAAGTCGAACATCATAACGACTTTGCGATTGTGGCGCGCCGCATTCAACGCGGCTTCGTTCACCAGGTTGGCCAGGTCGGCGCCGGCCAGACCCGGGGTGCCGCGCGCCAGCACCGAGAGGTCTACATTGTCGCCCAGGGGGATCTTCTTGGTGTGGACCCGCAGGATGGCTTCCCGCCCCTGGACGTCGGGACGGCCCACCACCACGCGCCGGTCGAAACGGCCGGGGCGCAGCAATGCGGGGTCGAGCACATCGGGGCGGTTGGTGGCCGCCACCAGGATTACGCCTTCGTTGGATTCGAAGCCATCCATCTCCACCAGCAACTGGTTGAGGGTCTGTTCGCGTTCGTCGTGTCCACCTCCCAGCCCGGCGCCGCGATGGCGGCCTACCGCATCGATTTCATCGATGAAGATGATGCACGGAGCGTTCTTCTTGCCCTGCTCGAAGAGGTCGCGTACACGGCTGGCGCCGACGCCCACGAACATCTCCACGAAGTCCGAACCAGAGATCGAGAAGAATGGCACACTGGCTTCGCCCGCGATGGCGCGCGCCAGCAAGGTCTTGCCGGTGCCGGGAGGGCCGATCAGCAGCACGCCCTTGGGAATGCGACCGCCCAACTTCTGGAATTTCTGCGGCTCGCGGAGGAATTCGATGATCTCCTGCAGTTCCTCCTTGGCCTCCTCGACCCCTGCTACATCCTTGAACGTCACCTTCTTCTGCTGCGTGGAATGCAGCCGCGCGCGGCTCTTGCCGAAACTGAGGGCTTTGTTCCCGCCGCTCTGCATCTGCCGCATCATGAATATCCAGAAGGCGAACAGCACGATGAACGGGGAGAAGTTCACCAGCATGGAGATCCAGGTCCCCGAGCTGTTGTCCTTGATGGTCATGTCCACGTTGTTGTCGCGAAGCAGATTGTACACATCGGGGTAGTTGGTGGGAATGAACGTGTGGAGACCCTGGGTAGGGTTCTGAAAAACCCCGTGTACCTCATTACCCGTGATGGTGACGCTATGTACCTCTTTGTTCTTCACTCTGTCGAGGAATTCCGTAAAGCTGAGGTTTTGCTCCTTGGGGTTTTGACCGGACTTGACCACGGCTATCAACAGCACTACAACGCAAATCAGGACGACCCAAAAAATCAGTGTCTTAATATTAGAATTCACGAAAACCTCCGTACCGGCCTTAACTCTATAGACGCCGCGCCGCTCGATCCCGATTCCGAATTCCCTTTAACTGGCGCCGGCTTCCCGGACCTGCAGAATCACCTGGGTTCCGGCGCCTGCCGCGAATCCAGCGGCTGCACCAAACCGCCGCGCCCACACGATGGAAGCCCCATCTATCAGGATCGGCCATTGCCGCCGTTCCCATATGGGTATACGCGCCTGCTGAAAGAGGGTCTTGATCTTTTCTTTGCCGGTGCTCCCTACGGGTTGGTACTGGTCGCCCGGCCTCCAGTTCCTCAATTCCAGGCAACCGGACAGACTTCGCCAGTCTAAACAACCCACTTTGTTATTATATACGTAATCAGACGGCTCGAAAGTTTTCGATATTTCAATCAGTTCCAGGCAAACGGCGATTTCAGTACCGGGTACCCGTACGGTCCCCGGCACCGCCGCCGGCACCCGGTAGTGGCACCATTCGACGTGGCTGGTACTGGGCGGAGCAAATCGCAGCCACTCGAAGGAACGGAGGATATCGAGTCCGGGAGCCTGCAGCCGCCCGTTCCCTTTCGAACTTGCGGCCATCGCCAGGATCTCCGCAACGTGGTAGAAATCGACGCCGCGTGCATCGCCCTTCACCATCTCCATGGCGCGCCTTACCAGCCGGCGCGCCACTGCCAGGGGCAGAACCGCCAGCGAATCCACGCGGACGAGGAGCGCCCCATCCCGTTTCTGGAGGCGCCCGGCGGCGATCCGGTCGATTTCGGCTTCCCAGTAGGCTTCTTCGGCGAGCGCCCAATCCGCGGTATGCGCCAGGGTTTCCTGAATCCTGGGATTCCACTTGGATGCCAACTCGGGCAGCAGGCCGTGGCGGATGCGGTTGCGCGCAAACCGCGGGCTGGCATTGGTGGCATCCTCGCGCCACGGGATGCCCCGCTCCCGCAGGAACTCTTCCACCTCAGTGCGTCCCACGTCCAGGAGCGGCCGGATGACGCCCCCAGGGGTCACCGGCAGAACCCCGGCCAGACCGGCCGTTCCGGATCCGCGCAGGAAACGGAACAGCACGGTTTCCGCCTGGTCCGAGCGCGTATGTCCCACCGCCACGGAATCCACCGCGCGGCTCTCGATGGCCTCTTGAAAGAATGCCAGCCGGGCATGACGGGCGGCCTCCTCCAGGTTGCCGGGCGATCTGGCCAGGTCCGCCTCGCGAAGGTGAAACGGGAGGCCCAATTGCACCGCCAGCCGCCCGACGAATTCCGCATCCTGCTGCGACTCCTCGCCCCGAAGCTGATGGTTCAGGTGGAGTACGGTCAATTGGAGGTCCCATCGCGGCGCCAATTCCAAGAGGATGTGGAGCAGGCACACCGAATCGGCGCCGCCCGAGACGGCCACTCCGACCTTACGGCCGCGTGCCAGCATCCGGTGCCGGTCGATGGTTTGCGTGATGCGTTGGAGGAGGCCTGTCACCGCTCTCATTGTAGTGGGGGGCCAGGGGCTGGGGGGCGGGGCCACCTTGGGCTCTTGAATAACGCTGCCCGGTCTTAGAAGGTCTCCCGCGAACGCACGCTCTCCTCGGCCCTTCGGCGTGAAGCGCCCGGCTTGTGATGTGGCGTTATGATGGAACTTGTCTACACTGCAATCGTGGGCGTCTGGTCCCGGCTGGCCCGCCATTGCGGACCAGGCGGATCCGCAGAACAGGAGTTGGACGTCGACGATTCTCTTGCGTCGGAGGGCAACCTGATGAAAAGTGCCGTATGGGTTTCCTATGACCTTGGGGTCCAAGGAGACTATGAAGGGATATACGCTTGGCTGGATGAACACGGAGCCCAGGAATGCGGTGACAGTTTGGCCTTCCTGAGCTACGACCACACGGGCCCGCTCTTGAAGGCCCTGACCGCAGATCTAAAGAAGTCAGTGGATACAACAAAGAGAACGCGAATTTACATCATATACCGTGAGGCCGACACGAAGAAGATGAAGGGGAGGTTCATCCTCGGTGGACGAAAGGCCCCACCCTGGTCGGGATTCGGAGAAAATGCGGTTACAGTAGAGTCGGACGAGATCTGACCTCATGGCGTACGTCCTTGTCGATACAGGGCTGTGGTACGCGATGTTCGATCGCCGTGATCAACACCACAGCGACGCAAAGGATAAAGCTGAGGTTTTGCGCATGTTCCAGATCGTCCTGCCGTGGCCCACGTTGTACGAGGCTCTTCGCACCAAGTTCGTCCGAAACGCAGTCGCCCTCGACCAGTTTGAGCGGTTCCTAAAAGGCCCTAACATTACATACCTGGACGACGCGTCTTTCCGTCATGCAGCGTTCGATCTGTCGCTAGATTCCTCTTTGAGGAGAGGCCGCCCCCTTAGCATGGTGGACTGCCTCATCAGGCTTTTGCTTGAAGACGTAAATACTCGGATCAGCTACCTCGCAACGTTCAATTACCAGGATTTTGTTGACGTCTGCCGGAGGAATCGAGTGCAGATCATTTGAAGATACCCGACAACTGCGTAGCCGCAGCGGAGAAGGTCCCATATCCGGCTTGGACAAGTGGTCCCCACCGGTGATGTGGGGAACCCCGCCCCACAATGGAATCAACAGGCCCTTCCCGTACAGGTGAAAGGCTCTGGAGAGGCAATGGCGTCAAAAGGACGCTACCGCTTCGCGGGTTTGGTTTGGCCCACCCAATGGCCCCATGTTATAAAAGAGTTCGATATCCGCTGGGAAAGACAATCATGGAACCAACCGCAGACATCGCTTTAATCGGCCTGGCAGTCATGGGCCAGAATTTAATCCTGAACATGAACGATCATGGGTACACCGTGGTGGCCTACAACCGTACGGTCGCCAAGGTCGATGAATTCCTGAATGACGCAGCCAAGGGGCGGAGCACGATCATCGGAGCGCACTCCATCGAGGCGGTGGCCGGCCTTCTGAAACGGCCGCGCAAAATCATGCTCATGGTCAAGGCGGGCCAGGCGGTCGACGATTTCATCGAACTGCTGCTGCCCCACCTGGAAGCCGGCGACCTGATCATCGACGGCGGCAATTCGCATTTCCCCGACACCATCCGCCGCACGAAGTACTTGGAGAGCAAGGGCCTGCTGTACGTCGGAACCGGCGTATCGGGGGGCGAGGAAGGCGCGCGCTTCGGCCCCTCCATGATGCCCGGTGGAAGCCCGCAAGCGTGGCCGCTGGTGAAAGGCATTTTTCAGGCGATCGCCGCCAAGACCCGCGATGGCGCGCCCTGCTGCGACTGGATGGGCGAAGACGGCGCCGGCCACTACGTGAAGATGGTCCACAACGGAATCGAGTACGGCGATATGCAGCTCATCTGCGAGGCTTACCAGGTTCTGAAGGAAGGGCTCGGCATGAGCAACGAAGAGATGCACGGGGTCTTCGCCGAGTGGAACAAGGGCGAGCTCGATAGCTACCTGGTGGCCATCACGCGCGACATCCTGGCCTACAAGGACGAGCAGGGCGAGTACGTGGTGGACAAGATCCTGGACACTGCCGGACAGAAAGGGACCGGCAAGTGGACCAGCGTCAACTCGCTGGATTTGGGCATGCCGCTGACGCTGATCGGGGAGGCGGTCTATGCCCGATGCCTGAGTGCCATGAAAGACGCCCGCGTGGAGGCGTCCAAGATCCTGAACGGCCCCAAATTCCAATTTCGGGGCGACCGCCAGGCCTTCGTCGAGGATATCCGCCAGGCGCTGCTGGCCTCCAAAATCGTCTCCTATGCGCAGGGGTTCATGATGTTGCGCGAAGCGGCCAAGGAATACCACTGGAATCTGAACTATGGGGGCATCGCGCTGGTGTGGCGCGAGGGGTGCATCATCCGCTCGGCGTTCCTGGGAAAGATCAAAGAAGCCTTCGTCCGCAACCCCAACCTGAGCAACCTTCTGCTGGATCCCTATTTCTGCGAAGTGATCGCGCGCTGCCAGGCTTCCTGGCGCCGCGTGGTGGCCAAGACCGTGGAAGCCGGCGTGGCTGCCCCGGCGTTCACCACCGCCCTCGCATTCTACGATGGTTACCGCAGCGCGCGCCTGCCGGCCAATCTGCTCCAGGCGCAGCGCGATTACTTCGGGGCCCACACCTACGAACGCGTGGACCGGCCGCGCGGCCAGTTCTTCCATACCAATTGGACCGGTAAAGGCGGCACCGTCTCGGCGGGCACCTACACCGTGTAACGCGGCGCCTGCACTTTGCCAAGCCGGAATCGAGGGAGAACTTCTTGGGCGCAGACGTAACCGAACTCGCATCGAAGATCCGCTTGCTGGTGATGGACGTCGATGGCGTCCTCACCGATGGCAAGCTCTACAACGTGCCTGCGCCCGACGGCCAGATGGCCGAGACCAAGGGTTTCGATTCACAGGACGGCATCGCGCTGCAATGGATGGCGAGCCTGGGATTCCCCACCGGGCTCATCAGCGGGCGGGTATCGCCGGCCACGGACGAGCGCGCCCGGCAATGCAAGTTCAAGTATGTGTACCAGGGGCACACGGAGAAGATTCCCATCATCGAAGAGATTCTCGCGGACGCCCGGATCGACTCCAGCCAAGTGGCTTACATCGGGGACGATTTCACGGACGTGGTGGTGATGCGGCGCGTAGGCCTCGCCATCGCCACGGCTAATGGCAGGCCCGAGGTGAAAGAGATTGCCCACTACGTGACCGAAGCGCCCGGCGGCCAGGGGGCCGTGCGGGAGGTTATCGAGCTCCTGCTGCGGGCGCAAGGGAAGTGGTCCGATATTTTACGGCGCTACGAAATCTGTCTTTGAGTTATGGAAAACCAAACCAAACATGGTCTGAAGATTCCGCCGGAGGGCGCGCTGGACTTCGTTTCGCTGGGCGCCCTGGTCCACCGCCTGGATCCCGGGATCATCCCGTTCCGCAAGGCGACCCGGTGCCAGATCCACGTGAGCGGCGGCGAGTTCAACTGCGCGGCCAACCTGTCGGACTGCTTCGGCCTCCAGACCGGCATCGTGTCCGCGATGGTCGATTACCCCATCGGGGATCTGATCGCGGAGCGCGTACGGGCGATGGGCGTCAAGCCGTTCTATAAGCATTTCAAACACGACGGGGTCACGGGCCCCAACATGGCGACGGTATACAGCGACCGCGGCCACGGCGTCCGCGGGCCGGTGGTGTTCTACAACCGTTCCAACGAGGCGGCGGCCCGGCTCAAGCCTGGGGATTTCGACTGGAACGCGATCTTTGCGGGCGGCGTGCGGTGGTTCCACAGCGGCGGGATCTTCGCGGCTCTCTCCGCGACCACAGCGGAGGTGATCGTTGAAGCCATCGAGGCGGCCAAGGCTGCCGGCGCGGTGGTGTCCTTCGATCTGAACTATCGGGCCAAGCTTTGGAACATCTCGGGCGGCGAGGAGCGCGCCGTGGCGGTGCTGGATCGGATCGTGAGGAACGTGGACGTTCTGGTGGGCAACGAGGAGGATCTGCAGAAGGGGTTGGGAATGCCGGGGCCGGAGGTCGCGGCGAAGTCCAAGCTGGACCCGGGCGCGTTTTTCGGGATGATCGGCCGAGTGGTGGAGAAGCATCCGCAGATCAAGATCATTGCTACAACGCTGCGCGAGGTGACCTCGACGAACCGGCACGGGTGGAGCGCGGTGGCCTGGATCAACGGGCAAACGTACGCCGCTCCGACTGCCGATCTGGAGGTTCACGACCGCGTGGGCGGCGGCGATGGCTTCGCCTCAGGGTTTTTCTATGGGCTGCTCGCAAATGAGTCGCCGGCCGAATCGGTCAAGCTGGGATGGGCTCACGGCGCGCTGTTGACGACGTTTCCAGGAGACACCACCATGGCCACCGTCGATCAGGTGCGCGCCTTTGCCAAGGGCGGCTCGGCGCGGATCCAGAGATGACCTGGTGGGGGCGATGGACCCCGTGGCGCAGAACTCTCAGTCTGCCGCGCCGGCACTCGTGCCGGCGCATGGTCGGCTCGCGAAGACGAATGTGGAGACGGGGTCTCGACCCGGCAGGCAAAAGTGGTTGCCCCACGGAGTGGCCAGAGTCTTAATGTCGCAGTCGGGCAAGTCTCTTCACCGCGCCGGCGCATTCTTCCACGTCGAACAGCCAGGTGATTCCGAGATAAACCAGGCCGTAGGGCGCCAGGATTGCAGTCCCCTCGAAAATCGGATCGTGCTCGCCGATGAAGAGTTTGATACCCCAGCCAACTGCCGCCGCAACCGCGGCCGAAGTCCACAGCTTGCCGACGAGCGAAGCCGGCAGACCTGTCTGGCCGATCCGTCGATTCAGGGTACGGCGGAGCAGCGTGAACTCCACCCAGCCGGCGACGCCCGCCGAAGCCGTCAGACCAGCAACGCCCCATCGCGGATTGATGCCGATCCACAGCGGCAGTGGAATCGCGCACACGTAGCCCAGTCCCGTGGTCAGCGCCACCCGGATCACGGCGAATCGCAGGGGCGTGCGTGTGTCGCGGAGAGCGTAGTAAGTGGAGGAGTAGAGGCGGCCCAGCGTGGAGGCGAGCAGGCCCACGGCCGAGCCGGCCACGATTCCCCAGACGTAAGTTGCATCCCTCGCCTCGAACTTGCCGGATAGAAACAGCGCCGCCGCAATCACGTCGCCCAGTGCGAGGAATGCCATCGCGGAGGGCACAATGAAGAACGCGATCTGCCGCAATCCCGCGTTCAGCCTCTGCCGCAAATAAGCGGCCACCTGTGCCTCGTCGCCCAAGGCGCTCGACATGGCGGGCAGCTCCGCGGCCGAGACTGCCATCCCAAACAGGCTCACCGGCAGCGTGTATAGTGTCTGCGCGTTGGCCAGGCCCGTGACCGCGCCGGTGGGCAGCGGGCTGGCCAGCATCCCATCCACGAAGGCGCTGATCTGCACGACGCCGCGGCTGATGAACACCGGTACGAAGTTGCGGATGATTTCCCGCACGTCCGGCAATTGCGTTTCGAGCCGCACCCGCAGGCGGCGGACCAGCCCAAGCACCACCGACAACTGCACGCCGAATTGCAGGGCGCTGCCGGCAACCGATCCCCATGCCAGCGTCAGCGCCAGCGAGGATTCGTCCACACGCGAGCCGAAACCCAGCAGCGTTGCGATCATCGCGATGTTCCACGCCACCGGCGCCGTGTATGAGAGGAAGAACTTGCGATGGCTGTTCAGAATGCCGAGGCACCATGCCGAGAGCACCAGCAGCCCCGCGCCCGGAAACAGTATCCGCACGATCCGGATCGTCAAATCGCGCTTGGCCCCGTGAAAGCCCCACGCGATCACATCGACGAACCAAGGCGTGGCAAGCACACCCAGCAGTACGATCACGGCCGTGACCAGCGCCAGGATGGCCGCCACGGCCCCGGCTACACGCCCCGCTTCCTCCTCGTCGCCTTCGGCCAGCAGGCGGGCGTAGACCGGAATGAACGATGCCGAGAGAACCCCCTCGCCGAACAGCGTCTGCAGGAAATTGGGGATTCGGAAAGCCTGGTTAAAGGCGTCCGCCGCGTCGGAGCGCAGCCCGAAATAGTGTGCGAAGACATGTTGCCGCACCAGCCCCACGATGCGGCTGAGCAGTATGCCCAACCCTACCAGGAATGCGTTCCGCCCGGTGCTCTCGCGTTGCTCGGCCTTCGGCACTAAGCCAGCTTCTCCAGCACCGCGTCGGTCACTTCCTCCGTACTGCTCCGGCCGCCCAGATCGGGCGTGCGCACATGGCCATCCGCCAGCACCGCCGCCACGGCCGCATCCACCTCCCGCGCCGCTTCGTCCATCTGCAAGTGGTCCAGCATCATGGCCGCGCTCAAGATGGTAGCCAGCGGATTGACCACGCCTTTTCCGGCAATGTCGGGCGCCGATCCGTGGACCGGCTCGAACATCGAGGGGAACCGCCGCAGCGGATCGAGATTGGCGCTGGCCGCCAGCCCCATGCTCCCGATGACGATGGCGGAGATGTCGCTGAGAATGTCGCCGAAGAGGTTGGACCCCACCACCACATCGAAGCTCTCCGGCCGCCGGATGAAGTTCATGGCCGCGGCGTCTACCAGCAGGGATTCCGTTTCGACGTTGGGGTATTGCGCCGCCACGTCTTGAAACGTGCGGTCCCATAGTGCCATGCTGTATCCCTGCGCGTTGGATTTGGTGATGGAGGAGACGCGCCGCTTCTTGTCGCGCTTCACCGCGAGGTCAAACGCGAAACGCACAATACGTTCGATGCCGCGCCGCGTGAAGACCGACGTCTGGATGGCGATCTCTTCCGGCTGAAGCTGGTACACGAATCCGCCTACCTGCGCGTATTCGCCTTCCGTGTTCTCGCGCACCACCACGAAATCGATGTCGCCGCCGCGGGGCTTGGCCAGCGGCGATTGTACGCCCGGGTAGAGATAGGCGGGGCGCACGTTGGCATACTGGTCGAAGGCGCGGCGGATGGGCAGCAGCAGACCGTTCAGCGTGGTGTGATCGGGAATGTCGGGATGCCCCACCGCACCGAGCAGGATCGCGTCGCAAGGCTGCAGCAGGTCGATCGCGCCGGCCGGCATCATGCGGCCCCAGCGGAAAAAATGCTCCGCGCCCCAGTCGAAATCCTGAAACGCAAAGGTTACTTTGTGTTTGAGGGCGGCCTTCTCCAGGACGCGCTTGCTCTGCGGGATGACTTCGGTTCCAACGCCATCGCCGGCGATCACTGCGATTGTGAAGGTTCTCATCGGCTCGAATTCGATTCTACCGCCGCGCGCCGGTACAAGTCCTTCATGTGAGGATGGGGCGTTAGGCGCGGCGCTTACCAGGAGCAGGCTCTGGGCAGGCCGTGAGACAACGCTCTGGCTGAAGGACTTCTCTGAGAAGCGAGTTCCGGCCGTATGTGCAGGCAAACAACGACTCAACAGGCCCCGGCGGGGTCGTGCCGCGATCCCGTCCGCTATTGTCGGATATTGCTGGTCATAGGAGTTCCAGATACGAAAAGCGTTGAATTCTCCCTCATTTAGTGGTAAACAGTATTAATACCTGAAATATCAGGCGAAAGGGTCACCGATGAAGAATCTGTTCCTTGCCGTCTCGCTCCTTCTGCTGTTGATCCCAGGACTGTTCGGGCAAACGTCTTCCCTTAGCGGAACCGTCACCGACCCGACCGGCGCCGTCATTCCCAACGCATCTATCACCATTGTGAACGCCCAGACCGGGCTGCAACGCCAGGCGACGTCCGACCTGCAGGGGCGGTATAACATGGAGCAGTTGCCGCCCGGAACCTACACCCTCACGGCGAAGTCATCCGGCTTTGTAGATACCGTGATACACGGCGTCGAGCTCCAGGTAAACCTGCCCGCCAGCCTTGCGGTCGTGTTCGAGAAACTCGGCGCCACCATCACGGCGGTGACGGTCGAGGCCAACGTCACACAGGTCAACACGCAGGACGCTTCGCTCGGCAACGTCATCGGCTCGCAGGCCATCGTGGAGCTGCCGTTCTTTGCGCGCAACGTCACTACCCTGCTGCTGTTCCAGCCGGGCGTCACGAGCTTCGGTGTCACCGACGACCGCAACGGCGCGGTCAATGGCGGCAGGTCGGACCAGGGCAACATCTCGCTCGATGGCGCCGACGTGAACAACGAATCCAACCGCTCGGCGCTCACCAGCGTCCTGCGCGTCACGCTTGATTCGGTAGAGGAGTTCCGCACCACTACCACCAACGCGGACGCGAGCAAAGGCCGCGGTTCTGGAGCCGAGGTCGCCTTGGTTACCAAACGCGGCACCAACGAGGTCCACGGATCGCTCTACGAATACCGGCGCGGCACGGAGACCGCCGCCAACGACTTCTTCAGCAACCGCTCGGGCGTGCCCCGCGCCGCGCTCCTGATCAACATCTTCGGCGGCTCCGCGGGCGGACCCATGAAGAAGAACAAGGCGTTCTTCTTCATCAATTACGAGGGGCGGCGTGACGCCAGCGCCACCATCGTGAACCGCACCGTCCCCACCGAGGCGATGAAGCAGGGCATCATCCAGTACCGCGATACCACGGGCGCCGTTCAGCAGGTTGGCCCGACGCAAATCAAGGCCATCGATCCCTTGGGAATCGGTATTAACCCGGCCGCGTTCAAGATTTTCCAGTCCTTTCCGGCGGGGAACAACAACGCGCTCGGTGACAACTTAAACACCACCGGGCTCACGTTTAATGCCCCGCAGCACACCGATCAGAACACCTACATTGCCCGGCTCGATTACCAGGTGGACCAGGCAGGCAAACATGCGCTCTTCTGGCGCGGGAATCTGCAGAACGACAGCCAGAACGGCACGCCGCAATTCCCCGGGATGCCGCCGAATTCGGTGACGCTGGCCAATAACAAAGGCTTCGCCGCCGGCTGGACCGGCGTCCTGAGCGCCACGAGGGTCAATACTCTCCGTTACGGCTTAACCCGTGCCGGCGGAGAGACGACCGGCGTTCTGAACAGCGTCTACACGACGTTCCGCGGGTACACGGACCGCTACGGAACCTCCACCGGGACAGCCCGCATCACTCCCGTGCATTCGATTTCCGACGATTTCTCGTGGAATCGCGGCTCGCACGATTTCACCTTCGGGGGCGTGGTACGGCTGATCTCCAACCAATCCGTCAGCTATGGGAATTCTTACAGTTGGGCCACCACCAACTCCTCCGGCATCAGCGGAAGCGGCGCCGACATCACCCCCGCTTCGCTGAACATCCTCAGCGGCGACGTCACCAGCTATCAATACGCCATGGCCGCGCTGCTCGGCATCGTCAGCCAGGCCACAGGGAGGTACAACTACCTGGTAGACGGCACAGTCTTGCCGGTCGGCGCCCCTTCAAGGAGGAATTACGTGAATCACGACGGCGAAATGTTCGCCCAGGATTCCTGGAAGATCAAGCCCAATTTCACCGTCACGTATGGGCTGCGGTTGTCGCTGATGGCTCCGGTCCACGAGGCCAACGGGCAGCAGATCTCCACCGATGTCCCGATCGGCGACTGGTTCAACCAACGCGGTGCGCTGGCGACGCAAGGGTTGCCCACCTCGAATATGCCGCCGATCACCTACGTGCTCGCCAGCAGTTCCCAGGGCAGGCCGATGTATCCCTTCCACACGACCCCGGCGCCGCGCCTGGGGCTGGCCTACTCACCCAAGGCCGAGAGCGGCATCTCCCGCTTCCTGTTCGGCGGCAACGGCAAGAGCTCCATCCGCGCGGGCGTGGGCATGTACTATGACCAGATCGGCCAGCCTCTGGCGGCCAGTGCCGACTCCACCGCGTTCGGCCTCTCCACCAGCGTCCCAAATCCGCTCAACGTGTACGACTCCACGCAACTGCCGCGCTTCACGGACTTCTGGACCGTGCCGGCTTCGCTTATTCCACCGGCACCCAAGGGCGGCTTCCCGGTTACCTATCCGAACCTGTTCACCATCACCAATTCGATTGACGACCACCTGAAGGCGCCCTACACGATCAACCTCGATCTGAGCCTCAGCCGGCAGTTCAGCCACGGCATTTTCGTGCAGGCGTCGTACGTGGGCCGCCTGTCCCGGCACTCGCTCATCCAGCGCGACCTCGCCATGCCGGCCAATCTCCGGGACCCCAAGAGCGGCCAGACCTACTTCCAGGCGATGACCCAATTAGCGACCTTCACCGACCTTCAGGGCGGCGCCAAGAAGGCTTCGAACGGCATCGCCGATGTTTCTAGGGTGCCCGCCATTCCTTTCTTTGAGAACTTGTGGGCCACCGCCGCCGGCAACGGCTTCACGGCCACACAGGCGGTGGCCAAGGAATACCTCGAGAGGAGCAACCCCGGCGACTTCACCAACGTACAGAGCGACATGGATAACGGCTCGAACTGCGGCAAGACCGGCTCCACGTTCAATGCCGCCGGCAAGCTCACCAAGCTCGGCTGCGGCGTTCTGGGTCCCTATTCGATGTGGAGCCCGCAGTACTCCGCGCTTTCGGCCTGGAGCTCGCTGGGCTCGGGCGCCTATCATGCCATGCAATGGACGGTGCGCAAGCAGTTAAGCGAGGGGCTTACCTTCGACCTCAACTACACCTTCTCGAAGTCCATCGACATCGGGTCGCGCGCCGAAAGCTCCGGCACCTTCAGCACGGATTTCATGATTAATTCCTGGGACCCGAGCCAGCTCCGCGGGGTCTCGCGCTATGACGTGCGCCACAACGTGAACGCCTTCATGGTGTGGGAGGTTCCCATCGGCCGCAACAAGCGGTTCGGCAGCGGCATGAACCGGGTTCTGGATGTGTTCGTGGGCGGCTGGCAAATCAGCGGCACGTACCGCCAGTCTTCCGGCCTTCCGTTCAGCGTCAGCGACGGCTCCCGCTGGGCCACCAACTGGCAGCTCAGCTCATTCGCCACGCCCAATGGCAATCCGGTTCCCGCCACCGTCAGCGCGCACAATGCACCCGGCATCAACGGGGTCGGTGGTCCCAACCTTTGGACCAACCCATCCGACGCCTTGGCCGGCTTTCAGGAGACCATGCCCGGCCAAACCGGAAGCCGCAACACGCTTCGCGGGGACGGCTTTTTCAACATCGATACCGGGCTCTATAAGAACTTCACCATCCGGGAGGGCAAAGTACTGCAGTTCCGGTGGGAGAGCTACAACGTGAGCAACACGGTGCGCTTCGATCCGACGTCGGCCGGAAATAGCCTCACATCGACAGGCAGTTTCGGCAAGCTGACCAGCCAGCTCGGATCGTCGCGCCAGATGCAGTTCGCCCTGCGCCTGCGCTTCTAAGCACGCTTGGTGGGGCAGGGGCCGGAGCCCTGCCCCATCACTTCGCCGGGCTCGCGAACCTTCGGAAGTAGCTGTCCGGATACCACCTGCGGTCGCGCCGGATCGTCGGCCACGCATGTCCCATGTTTGAGCACACGACGCGTCAAGGGGTAAACGGCTCCTGTCTGATGGGCGTCTACGCGGCGCACTTTCCGCTCTCCGCATCGGCCGCCCGGTTTGGCGCTTGTACTTAGTTAGCCCGAATTTAGGGCTAGAATCGGAGGGTGGCCACCGTAGTCAACATGCATGCTGCCAAGAGCAGCCTCTACCGGCCTCGAAGAAGTGGTGGAGCAAATCCTGTATCGCTCACCCTGGGTAATCCTGCCGGTCCTTCCCCAACACCTGTCGGCCCTTGCCAGTCTACCGATCCTGCACAAGGATCCGTTCGTCCGTCTGCTCATCGCCCGGGCACGCCATGAAGGTATGGCGATCCTCACCGCCGACTCGCAAATCGGGAAGTACGACGTTCCTACCATCTGGTGAGCGAACTGGGCCCCAGGGCACTCCGACTTCCTCAAGTCCGCTTTGTGACCGGAACGGCTGATTTGTCTTGATGGTTACACTGGGACATGCCTGGACATACCGACGAAGTCTGGAAGACATCCTCCGTGGTTGCGGTCTACTTGCAAGGCGTGCGCGCAGCGATCCCGCTGGCGCAGGAGCAGATCGATATCATGCTCCGGCTCCTCGCAGCGTTGGGACAGCCGATTCGCAGCTTCCTGGATTTGGGGTCGGGCGATGGCGTCCTCGCGGCAGCGATCCTCGATCGCTACCCGGGAGCGGAGGGAGTGCTGGTCGATTTCTCCGGGCCGATGATCGAGGCGGCGAGAAACCGCTTCGCGCATCAAAACGCCTCGGTTCGCTTCGTCAACGCGGACTACGGCCCCGCATCCTGGACGGGCTCCGTCGAAAAATGGGGTCCTTATGACGCGATCGTATCGGGCTACTCCATCCATCATCAGCCGGACACCCGCAAGCGAGGGATCTACGCCGAGCTTTTCCGCCTGTTGCGCCCGGGCGGCATCTTCATCAATGTGGAGCATGTCGCGTCGGCATCCGGCTGGGTTGCTTCTGTGCACGACGATCTGTTCATCGATCATCTGTGTCATGGGCGCCCAGGCACGAGCCGCGCCGAGATAGCAGAGACCTATTACCATCGCCCCGATAAAGAGGCGAATATCCTGGCGCCGGTGGAACTCCAGTGCCAGTGGCTCCGCGAAATCGGGTTCGCCGATGTGGATTGCTACTTGAAGGTTTTTGAGCTCGCCGTATTCGGCGGCCGGCGCCCTTGAGGACCCTGTGGGCAGCCAATCCGGGCTGCAGCCGCCTTTCAGGCGGCCAAGCCGGCCGTAGCACCGGCTGAATCGCCACTGCGCCTCTACAATGAAATCATGTTCAGAGCGACACTCTTCTTCCTTGCGTTGCCCTGCGCCCTCCGTGGCGAGGTTCACCCTATGACGCTGCGTCAGGCGGTGGAAACCGGGGTCCGCCAGAACCCGGACATCGCCCTGGCTCGCCTCGATGAGGAGAAGGCGCGGCAGGCGGTCCGGGTAGCCCGCGGTCCCTTCGCTCCGCGCGTCACGGTGGGCAGCGGCCTGGCGTATAGCAATGGTTTCCCATTGAGCATCGAAGGGTCGGCGCCCAGCATCGTGCAGGGGCAGGTCGCGCAGTACATCTTCAATCGCCCGCAGAGCCTTGCCGTGGCGCAGGCGAGGGAGGATGCGCGCGGCGCGTCGCTGGCCGTGGTCAGCAAGCGGGATGAGGTGGCTTACCGCATCGCGTCGTTATACTTAGATGCCGAACGCGCCGCCCGCATCGGCGCCCTGGCGCGCAAGGATACCGAAAGCCAGGAGAAGGTGCTGGAGACCGTCCGCGCCCAGGTAGGTGAAGGGCGCGCCCTGCCGCTGGCGGAGAAGACGGCCCTGTACAACCTGGCGCGCGCCCGCCAGATTGCTGATGGGCTGGCAGACGATCAGGCCACCGCGGAAACGTCGTTAGCCATCGGCCTCGGTTTTTCGGCCGAAGACCGGGTGCGGCCGGTCGAAGAACAGAGGACTGCGCCCCCACTGCCGCAATCGGAAGAACAGGCCATTCAGACCGCGCTCGAATCCAGCAGGGACCTGCGCCGCCTGGAATCCCAGATCGTCGCCAAGGAACTGGAAAGACGCGGCGAACGGGCCACCCGTCTGCCGCGGGCCGATCTGGTAGCGCAATATGGGCTGTTCGCGAAATTCAACAACTACCAGGAATTCTTCCAGAAGTTCCAGCGCAACAATGGCCAGATTGGGGTCTCTTTCCAACTACCCGTATTGCTCGGCCCCGGCGTGGGAGCGCAAGTGGCGCAGACCGAGACCGACATTTCCCACTTGAAGCTGGAGTTGAGCAACACGCGGAACCGCCTCGCCGCAGACTTGCAGCAATCGTTCCGTGACGTGAAAAAGGCCGGCACGGCAGCCGACGTTTCCCGGCTGGACCTGGAGGTCGCGCGCGAGCAACTCTCCGTGACTCTCGCCCAGATGCAGGAAGGCCGTGCTACGCTCCGGCAGGTGGAAGAGGCCCGCGTTCTGGAGAACCAGAAGTGGATCGCCTTTTACGACGCTCAGTATACCGTCGAAAAGGCCCGATGGAATGTGCTGCGGCTGACTGGAGAGCTGGTGGCATCCATTGGAAACGGGGGGACAGACGGAACGTTTTCAAGAAACTCACAGACGGAGTCGCAGGCAACGTGTTGCCGGTATCCGCGATGAACAGGTCGCTCACGCCGTCCACCGCCACGCCGCCGTGCTGGTTCAGTTCGGAACTGGCCCACCGTCTCCGGAGACGCCGCAGCCGCACCGCCTTTTAAAATAGTCTCGATGGGAAGCCGGTTCGCCATCCTTCTCCTCATCCTGCTCGCGGCCCACGCGCAAACGCTTCCCGAACAGGCTGACCGGCCAAATCGTGATTACCGGCATCACGTTCGCCGAAGGCCCTGCATTCGACTCCGCGGCCAATCTCTATTTCGGACCCGAAAGGGTCGGGCACAAATTCGCCCTTCGGAGCGGGCGTCGGGCGCGCTCACCGTTACTCCGGGCTCTTATGTTTCCCTGTGCGGTAGAGGCGTGGATGCAGCCGGGAAGTGTCCAGTTACTAAGGGTCCTCCCTCACTCCGTACTCCCAAAGTAATGGCAACCGTATCACCGCCGGTCCATCGATTCCCATGCTTTTTCGGCGCACACTGCAGTTGTGAACAAGCTTCCCACATTACTGCTCTTTCTGATAGCATCCGCTGGGTTCGCGAACACCATCAGGGTCACCGGGCTACCGGCCAATACTCAGTACGGCACCTACAACGGATTTGCCTTCGCCACCATCGACGGGGCTCCCGCACAGCTCATTTGCGACGATTTCAACCACGACACGTTTGTGCCATCCGGCAATATGACCTACAATCTGTCGACGTTGACGGGCCCGAATCCGCTCCAGTACGCCAGGTTCGTCGACCCGAACCAATGGGACAGCAGCATAGTCAGGTATGAAGAGGCGGCCGTGCTGCTGATTGGACTGCGCCAAACCGGACCAGGGTACCTGCTCGACCTGACCGCGGACTACCAGTACGCGTTGTGGATGCTGTTCACGCCCGGGGTGACGCCCCCCAATGCCACCGCGCAAACACTATTGAATGACGCGGCCGCGAGCGTGCAGCACTCGCGGAGTTCCAATCAGCCGTTGTACTCGGCTCTGCGTATCTATACGCCAACTGCGGCCTTCGCATCCAATCAGGAATTCCTGAACTTTGCCTATCCACAACTCGAGGACACGCTCGCGACTCCCGAGCCCTCCCCCATGATCCTGATTGCGATTGGGATTGCCGCCATGACTCTCAGCGGCGGTTCACGCCGTCTGCGGCAGCTTCGGGACGCTAAGGTTAGGTCGGATAGTACCCGTCACGGGTCTGGACAATGAGGCCCTTTGGCTTGGTCGTGAGGTGGATCCGTCGATAGCCGGCCACCGCACCCGTCTGGTCGGGCGTGTAGCCGAGGCTGTACTGGTTGCGCAAGTCTTCTTCTATAGAGGCGAAGACCTTGTCAATCGGCTGTCTTCTGGAGACTTCGAAGAACCGGCCGCCGGTCTCCCGAGAGATCTGCTCCAGAACCTTTTTTCCGTCCGGACGATTCATTCCGGGGAATGGTCCACCCCGGCCCATGCCGCCGCGACGCCCCATCCCTCGGCCGCCGAAGCCGCCGAGGCCGCTATAAGCGGCATTCGGGTCCTCGAACAGAATGGAGAAGACCAGCGTATCGGCCCGCTGCGCCGCTTCGACTGCCGCGGAGAGGGTCACTTTGCTGCCGGTATCAACGCCGTCGGTGAGCAGGATGAGGGCCTTACGGCCGGTCTGTTTCTTCATCAGCTCGTTGGCCGCCAGCAGCACGGCATCGTACATACAAGTGCCCCCACCGCCGCGCCGGCCGCCGCCGCCCCCGCCCCCTGGGTAGCCGCCTCCCCCTGGGTACTGGGGCGGACCTTGGCCGCGCCTGCCCAACTGGCGCGGTTGCCCGGTTTCGAGCAGGTCCAAAGCCTTTTCAAGCTTTTCGCGCGATGACGTAAGATCTTGTAATAGTTCGACTTCGAAGTCAAAGTGAATGACGAAAGCAAGGTCTTTATCCTCCCGTAACACCTGTCTCAGAAAGTGGAAACTGGCGTCCCGTTCCTCGGGAAGTACATTGCGCGTGCTGCCGCTGGTATCCACCAGCAGACCCAGGGTCAGGGGAAGGTTGGTTTCCCGCGAAAAGTACGAAATGGTCTGCGGGCGGCCGTCCTCATCCAGCAGGAAATCCTCCTTACTCAGGTCCTTGACGACTTGACCCTTCTTATCCCGGACGGTGGCAAACAGGTTGACCACCTTGACGCCGGCCTTGAAGGTCGTGTCGTGCGGATCCTGCCGACTCCACAGCAGGCGAGACGCAGGAAGAAGCGCGAGCGCCGAGAACAGTCCTCTCCGTGAGATCTGGTTTTCGAATCCCATTTGTTTACTAGAGATGTGTGAGATGGGCAACCGGTTACCCGCCGCAAGAAGCCGGGCCCTCAGACTCCCCATCGCCAGGCGTCGAGAATCTCCTCGATCTCCCCTTGGACTTTTGTGCGGGCGGGAGCGCGCTCGGCACCCGATGCCAGCAAGTCGTCGTATTTGGTGTGACGGTGACGAACCGCCGCGATCACCGCGAGCGAAACCGCATCGCTATCCAGCTTCCTGCCGGCCGCGCTCCGTCCAACGCGCCCGCTGCCGCGCCGGGCAGTGTGCTCAGCGATCTTTTGCGCCTCCAATGGCGGACAGCCGGGGAACATGGCCTGGATCTTCGACTTCATCTGCTCCACGAAGACGGTGTCTTCCTTTTTGCGAGCGGCGGCGCCTCTTTCCCGTTGGCGCGCCCGTTCCGGAGCGTCGGCGGCACACTCTTCCTCGGCCTGCTGGATGGCCGCTTCGGTGACCAGGATTCCCTGGCGTTCGTAACGGCCCCGCGATCGGCTAAACTCCACCACCACGGCGTGAGACTCACTGTATTTGGTGGCGCGGCGGGTGAGTGCCGTATCGCCGCGCGGAAGAAACTCCAGGTCGCCCATGCCCGCGCACGCCAGGCACAATGGCTGGCTCGCCTCCATGGAGAGGAAGCTCCCGGAAGGCAGGTCGACGCCGCACTCGGAACAGGCGGCATCGCGCCGGTTGAGGAACACCACGCGCTCCGGAGGCTTGCTGATCTGTTTCTCGACCGTTTGCTTCTTGCGTTCGGAAAGCCCGGGCGAGACGTAGTGGGAGCGAAGCGCCTCGTCCAGTCCGGCGTACTTCGCACCGGTGATGCGCAACTCCTGCTCGCCCTCGCGCGTGGTGCGCACGTAGCGGGCCTCCACCGGCTGAAGGCCGCGTGACGCCGCCCATTGGCGAAAGATCCCGAGGGCGCTGGCAATCTTTTCGGGGCTGCCTTGAATCATGTCCTCGAGAAGGGCGAGGCGTCCCTTGCGCCACGCCTCCACATTCGACGGAGCCAGCAGCCCCATGCGCACCAGCACATCGATGGCGCTGACGTGCTGCTGATCTTCGAGCGCACCCTCTGCCGCGCGGATGACGCGATCCTCGATGGTCGCCTTTGGTTTTAGTTTTGTCACCGGACCCATACTCTTTTGATTCGATCTTAGCGCCGGACGACTCAGGCTCTGCAATTGTTCAGTCTGTTCCGCCTGCTTCACACGTGTCTCCGAGTTTCTACCACGCACCGTCGCGCCTGCCTTCCAAATCAACGCATTCCGAAATGGCGGTTCAGGTGCATATACGGACCGGCGGCAGGTGAGCAACATGCTGAGTTCGCCGAAGCGCTCCGCCCTGATCTCGGGGCTTCTCCACGCGGCAGCCATTGTGCTGGTCGTCGTCGCAACCCGCGTCAAACCTCTACCTCCCGCCGAGTCGCGCGTCACTCTGCTGGTGCCTCGCGATATCGGCAGATACATTCCGCACCTTCCGCAGCAGGGCGGGCGGGGCGGAGGAGGCGCCGGCGACCTCACCCCTGCCAGCCGCGGCCCCTTGCCGAGAGTGGCCCTCCGGCAGTTCACTCCACCCGCCGCGGTCATTCGCAATTACAACCCGCAACTGGCAATGGAGCCCACCATCGTGGGCAGTCCGCAAATCATGGCGGCCATGCCGAACATGCCGTTGGGCGATCCCAACGGAGTGGCCGGACCGCCATCGGGCGGCCGCGGGAAACGCGGCGGAATCGGGGACGGCGATGGTACCGGAGTGGGTGACAAGGACGGCCCGGGTTACGGCGATGACGACAACCCGGGAGTCGCCGGACGTACCCACATCGTGGGTACCATCACCGCGCCGACGCTGTTGGTGAAGATCGACCCCGAGTACACGGTTGAGGCGCGACGCGCCAAGCTCCAAGGCGTCGTGGTATTGCACATCGAAGTGGATGCGCAGGGCCAGCCGCGGAATATCAAATTGGTGGAGAGCCTCGGACTGGGCCTGGACGAGCGCGCCATCGAAGCTGTACGCCAGTGGAAGTTCCATCCTGGGACCATCAACGGGAAGCCGGCGGTTACTACGGCGCTGGTTCACGTGACTTTCCGCCTGTTGTGACCGGTAGCATAGCCTACCCGTCTTCTAAGTCCATCAGCGCCCGGATTCAGCCCGGCCGCGCCACATATCCGAGCAGACGAACTCGATCTGCGAAGATAGTCGTAGCCGGGCGCCCGCCGGTGGCACCCTCGAGCAGATCGCCGCCGAGCCCTCCCGCGGCCGGACCACCACTTCAATGATCTTCTTGTGGGCAGCGAACCATCCCGCTGGTAGACGAATCCCCGAAATCACAACCTCTCAAAACGCTGCGATCTGTTCATAGATGGGCTTCAGCGCCGGGTACAGCGCTCGATACACTCGATGCCCCTTCTCATAGAATGCCCGATCCGCCGCGGCCGGAGCAATCGAGTCTGTTTCGCGAATGGCGGCACGACAGACCTCGGGGACGGAACCATATTCCCCCGTTCCCGCCAGCGCCAGCAGGGCGGCGCCGTAGGCCGAGCCTTCCTGGGTTTGGAGCGTGACCACACGCCGATTCAGGATGCCTGCCAGCAATTGCCGCCAGAACGCGCTTTGCCCGCCGCCCCCCGAAGCGCGCACGGAATTGATGGGGACGCCCAGGGCCTCGATGATGTCGAGGCAATCGCGCTGGCTGTAGGAGACGCCTTCGATCACCGCGCGGATCAGATCGGCGCGAGTGTGGCTGGCGGTGAGTCCGATCCAGCCGCCGCGCGCGGTGGCATCCAAATGGGGGGTGCGCTCGCCCATGAGGTAAGGCAGCCAGAAAAGACCCTGCGCGCCTGCGGGCGATAGCGCGGCCTCGGCGGTGAGCGCGTCGTACGACGAACCCGCCGCAAGTTGATTGCGGAACCACTGCAGGCTGAGCCCGGCGCCTTGCGTGACCCCCATCACGTGCCACTTGTTGGGTACGGCGTGGCAGAACGTGTGGACGCGGCCGGCGGGATCGTACGCCACTTTTTCCATGTGCGCGAACACCACGCCGGAGGTTCCCAGCGTGCACGAGACGATGCCCTCCTCTACAATGCCGTTGCCCACGGCGCTGGCGGCCTGGTCGCCGCCGCCGCCCACCACGGGCGTCCCGGCATCGAGGCCCGTGAGCTCCGCGACGCGCGGCGCGATCTTGCCGCTGACCTCGACCGATTCGTAGCAGGCCGGAAGGATGGAGCGGTCCAGGCCCAGGCCATCCATCATCTCCCAGGACCACCGCCGGTTCACCACGTCGAAGACCGCGGTGCCCGAGGCATCCGAGACTTCGGAGGCAAACTCGCCGGTCAGGCGAAATCGCACATAATCCTTCGGCAGGAGCATCTTGCGCACGCGCTCGAAATTCCGCGGTTCGTTGTCGCGGACCCACAGCAGCTTGGGCAGCGTGAAGCCGGTGAGCACTGGGTTGGCAATGTATTTCAATACGGTCTCGCGGCCGAGCCTGGCGTTGACCGCGTCCACCTGCGGCTGGCTGCGCTGGTCGCACCAGATGAGCGAGGGGCGGATCACGCAATCGGCGCTATCCAGGATGACGAGGCCGTGCATCTGGCCGGAAAGACCGATGCCTTGGACCTGATGGCCGGAGACGCCCGCGGCCGCAAGAACCCCGCGAATGGCGGCGACCGCGGCATCCCACCAATTCTCGGGGCGCTGTTCGGCCCATAGCGGGCGCTCCATGCGCATATCTTCGTGGGGCG
The DNA here is from genome assembly GCA_020073365.1 of Terriglobia bacterium. Taxonomy (GTDB): domain Bacteria; phylum Acidobacteriota; class Terriglobia; order Bryobacterales; family Bryobacteraceae; genus JAIQFL01. The sequence continues at coordinate 27,878 of JAIQFL010000036.1, forward strand.
CGGTATACCCCGCGCGGACGCCGCCGCGCTCGTCGATCAGGAGGGCGCGCGATCCGCCGGTGCCGATGTCGATGCCAAGCCACATAGGGATATCGTAGCGTAGGGGAGGAAGGAACAGCCGGCAAACGCCATTTGTAGCTCATGCAACGATCAGATCGATGAGGTCGTTACTCGACGATGTCGTCATAATCGGCGTGGGTCCCTATCCAAAACCAAAGTACTCCATGGGATGCTTCAACGCCGATGGCACGGTGGTGCAGACCGATACGAGCAGACCAGAATTTGCCCGATAACACGTCCAGAAATCCGTGGAAGCGCGGTGAATCAAAGCTCCGTAGACCGCCCAGAGGCATGGTCGCGCAACGCACGCTCTGCCAAGCCGTCGAGCTTCCCGGTATTCACGTCCGACTCGAACTGGCGGTCCCAGATCTCCGCATCAAACTCTGCAAACCACTCACGGAACGCCGACAACTCTTCGGGGGAAAGCTCTTTCACCTGGCCTTCGATCTTCTCGACCCTGCTCATGAAGCGCCTCGCTTTCCAGAGTATATCAGCGCCTCACGGCTCGGTGGCACGGGTACCGAGGAAGCGAAGGGCCGACGTGGAACCTGCGGTTGGCAAACGCTGTCGACTGGGAGCGAATCTTGTCCCTCAGTGCGCGAGCGGGTCGGGGCGCAACTGGAAGTGCAGCACCTTGCTGGTGGTTCCTTTGCCGCCTTCGACGTGGAACATCGCGCGGGTGGCGTAAGTCGACCAAAGCCCCTTCCCCTTCCAGCCGGCCTTGGGATCGTCAATGCGGCCATCGAGGCCCTTGGCGAAAAAGCCAAGCGGGTAGGGCACGCGCAGCGTGACCCAGCTTCCGTTCACGAGCGCCAGCAGCGCGTCTTCGCCGTTGCCGGTCGCGATGGGGACATTGGCCCCGAGGCCGAAGGTGTCGAACTGATCGACCCAATCGTAATAGCTGGCTTCGGCGCTGCCGGAGTCCGTGACGCCTTGGAACTGCGGCGCGGGAAACGGGTAGAACGTCCAGCCCTCGGGACAATGCTGGCCGGTGGCGGTGGGTCCGTTCAGCACCTTGCATTTGCGGCGGTCGAAGCTGGCGAAGTGGCCACTCGAAAGAACCGTCCAAACGACGCCGTTGCTGTCGATGTCGAGGCCGCGCGGCGAGAAGGCGCGTGGCGCCGGGAGCTCGTAGACTTCGGCTAGCGCCGTCTCGGGCGGATTCGGGCCGGGATTGATGCGAATCACGCGGCCGGGGAACCCCAGCGCGGTGCCCCAGACCGAGCCATCGGCGGGGCTGATCGTTACGCCGTAGAATGAGCCCGAGATGCGCTTGTCCTTGGCGGGATCGACGGGCTGGTTCGGCTCGACGTACGCGTCGCGCTTGCCGTTACCGTTGGTGTCGAGGATCAGCGCGGTCCAGCCCTGCGACTTCTGCTCGTCGTGGGTGGCCTCGAAGGTCTTCGTATTGAGCCAGCCAACCACATCGCCGCCGCCACCGCTGCTGGTCCATAAGGTTTCATTGGCGTCCTCGGCGAACTGCAGGTGGTGGGTGCCGAAGCAGGTGTCGATGAGCGTGAACTGCTTCGACTTGGGATCGTACATGGCGAGCTGACGGCCGCTGCGGTTCACCGGAAAGAGCTTCGCCGAAGGATGCGACGAGCCTTCCTTGCAGAATGCCGGGTTGTCCGGCGGCCGGATGACGGAGGTGAACCAGACGCGCCCTTTGCCGTCGCACATAGGGTTGTGCATGTTGGCCTGGCTGTCCCAGATGGCCTCGTCGCCCCAATAGACGGAAGGTTGGAGCGGCTTCTCGGGCACTGGCGTCTTGGGATCGCGGACCGGCATCTTGACCTGCGTGGCGGTGTTGCGCACGGGATCGAGGACGGGGATATTGTCGGTGGAAAGCTCGGGCGCGCCATAGAGCAGGCCGTTGGCGTTGACGGTGGGGTTGCGTTTGTCGGTCGAGATTTCGTCGTGGAGGTAGGATTTGGGCCCGGACCAATCCCAAAGTGTGATGACGACGTTGCGCTCCACGCCCTGGGGGCGCGGCGGCGCGGGCGGGAGCTCGCCGGCGGCGATGCGCGTGGTCCAATCGCCGAACATGGCGAGGGCACGCTCCTTGCCCATGCGTCCGATGCCGCCGAGCATGGCGCTGCCGGCCTGCCCCGACTGGATGCGGCGCTCCCACGCTTTGGCGGGCGAGTCGAACGTGCCGAGGGCCTTGGGGATTTCGCGCGTGGCCCTGGTGCCGAGCTGGTGGCAGGACCAGCAGCTATCGGTCTTGATGAGCTCGAGGAATTGGGCCTGGCTCTTCATGTTGGGCGAGATGCCGTTGCCTTGCGGGCCGGTGCCGGGAAATTCGCTCTTGTCGGGGACCCGGAGGAGCGAATACCAGAAGCTGGCGGGGTAGTATTGCGCGGCGGCACGCGCGTCCGGCGCGATGGTGGCCTTGAGGTTCAGCGCCTTGCCGGGAGCCGCCCGCACCTTGGCGGAATCGACTAGGCCGTACCCCCGGACCCAGATGGTGTAGTTGGCTTTGGGGAGGTCGGGAAGGAGGTAGCGCCCGCGGTCGTCGGTGACGACGATTTTGGCGAATTTGGTGGGAAGCTCGGTAGTTTCGGCGATCACCCAGACGCCGGCTTCGGGCCCTTTGGCGCTGGTGACGGTGCCGGCAATGTCGTCGGGGTCGGCGGGAATGGTTTGGGCCAGGGCCGTCAGGGCCAGGGAAAAGAGCGCGGCGATCGCTTTCATTTTGGTGACTCCTTTTGGGAGAGTATATACCGTGAACGGGGGAACGGGCTTGGGGGAGCGCAGCCATGATAGGTCTTCGTGGGGCAGGTTGGAAAACCTGCGGGTCGGTTGCCAGCCGGCTGCGGCGGTTGGCAACCGCCGCGCAGCTTGCCAGGCGCTTGCCAAGCTGCCCCCCCTAGCGCCATAAGGGTTGCGAACTGGACAGGCGGGTACTGGAAGGGACACCATGGAAGTTCGGAATATGTCTGCGCTCTTATCCATCACTCCCCGGTTCCGTCCCGTTCTGGACCCCGAGTTCGTCCCGGCATCGCTGTGGAACCGGGCCTATCGCTCCCGGGTCAAGGAATTCGGCGGCGGCCGGGAATTCGCCATCGCTCTCGAACGGAGCGATGGCTCGGTCTCCGTCTTCCGCACCGCGATTCTGCCCCACGAAGGGGCGAACGTGGAAATCAACCACCGCTACGTGGAACGGTTGCTGAAGTTTCTGCTGTGGCAGAAGGGCGGATACCGGGTCACGATCGGGGGTGATGCGCGGATCGCCGATTACCTCCGCACCGTTTATGCTCCCGGCGGGGCGCGCGGCTTCGACTATCTGTTCATGGGCGAGCGCGTGTATGGCCAGCCGATGGTCATCCAAAGCGTCGCGTTGGATGCCACCCCGGCCGAAAGGGAGACGGCCGCTCCGCTCGGGCGGCACCTCGACGGGTACCGGATCGGCTTCGACCTGGGGGCCAGCGACCGCAAATGCGCCGCCGTCGCCGAGGGCAAAGTGATCTTCAGCGAAGAGGTGGGGTGGAACCCGAGCGCGCAGGCCGACCCGCAATACCACTTCGATGGCGTCCACGACTCGCTGCGGCGGGCCGCGGCGCATCTGCCGCGCGTCGACGCCATCGGGGGCAGCGCCGCGGGGGTGTATGTCGCCAACGAGGTTCGGGTGGGGTCGCTCTACCGCTCCATCCCGCAGGACCTGTTCGACAGCCGCATCCGGCGGCTGTTCTTCGACCTGCAAGCGGCCTGGGGCGGCATTCCTTTCGATGTGGTGAACGATGGCGAAGTGACGGCGTTGGCCGGGTCGATGGCGCTCAACGACAACGCGGTGCTGGGCATCGCCATGGGCAGCAGCCTCGCAGCGGGGTTCGTCACCCCGCTGGGCACCATCACCACCTGGCTGAACGAACTGGCATTCGTGCCCGTGGACTACCGCGAGAATGCGCCGGTGGATGAGTGGTCGGGCGATGCGGGCGTGGGCGCGCAATATTTTTCGCAGCAGGCTGTGGGGCGCCTGCTGGCGCCGGCCGGCATCGACCTTCCCCGGGAAATGCCCCTGCCGGTGAAACTGGAACAGGTACAACAACTGGTTGCGGCAGGGGATGAGCGCGCCCGCAGGATCTACGAAACCATCGGCGTGTTCTTCGGCTACAACATCGCGAGCTATGCGGACTTCTATGAGGTTCGCAACCTTCTGGTGCTGGGTCGGGTGATGTCGGGCGTGGGCGGGGACCTGATTCTCGCGGTGGCCACCCAGGTTCTGCGGGAGGAGTTCCCTGAGGTGGCCGAACGCATCCGCTTCCACATTCCAGACGAGAAGGAAAAGCGGCACGGACAGGCCATTGCTGCCGCCAGCCTGCCCACCATTCAAGTACAGGAGAAGACTCATGCGGTTTCATAATTCCAGCGCGGACCTGTTTGTTCCCGATGGTGCGGAGCCCGAAGCGGCCATGGCGCGCACCACGCATCTGTGCATCGCGGCCCATCAGGACGATATCGAGATCATGGCCTACCACGGCATCGCCGAGTGTTTTGGCCGCAAGGAGAAGTGGTTTACGGGCGTGGTGGTGACCAACGGGGCGGGAAGCCCGCGTTCCGGGATCTATGGCGATTACACGGATCTGGATATGCAAAAGGTGCGCCTCACGGAACAACGTAAGGCCGCCTATGTGGGCGAGTACGCCTGCCAGATCCAACTGGGGTTCGGCAGTTCCGAGGTGAAGGACCCGAAGGCTGCCACCGTGGTGGGAGATCTGGAGCAGATCCTGCGAGCGACACGGCCGGAGGCGGTGTACCTGCACAATCTGGCGGACAAGCACGACACGCACGTGGCCGTGGCGCTGCGGGCGATCGCGGCGCTGCGAGCCGTGCGTGATGAGACTCGGCCCAAGCGCGTCTACGGCTGCGAAGTGTGGCGCGATCTGGACTGGCTGGCGGACGAAGACAAGCAGGTGTTACCGGTCTCGGCGCGGTCCAACATCGCTGCAGCGCTGGTGGGCGTCTTCGATTCCCAGGTGACCGGCGGCAAGCGCTACGACCTCGCGACCGCCGGCCGGCGCCTGGCGCACGCCACCTACTACGCGTCGCACGGAACCGACGAAGAGAGCGCTCTCAATTTCGCCATGGACCTGACGCCGCTGGTGGCAGACCCGAGCTTGGGGGTTGCGGATTACGTGCTGGGGTTTGTGGAGAGGTTTCGAGCGGATGTGGAGAAGAGGATGAAGGCGGCCGGTGCGCGGTGAGGTGGGTTGGGCATCCCTGATAAGGACTTAACCGAAAAGTTTCTGCCGGCGTGTAGGGCGTGCAGCCTTGAAGCTGATGCGACCATGATGGCACTCCAGGCGAACCCCAAGATTCTCCGCGGACCGACCGCCCGGTGTTCGAGTAGGGCGTTATTCGTCAAGTTGACGTGACGGGGACTTACCAGGATCTACCCCAGTGATACATACCGCTTGGCGAATCGGCAGATTAACTTCGAACACCAGCCACCACTGGTGGCAGGGGGATCAGCACCCATCTGGTTGGCATGCGAGCCCGAGATCCTGATGTGAGACAGTCGGAACTCCCTGCTCAGTCTGTTCTCTCCTCTTCCTGTGTCACCCCAACTCTCGGCACGCGTCCAGCGTCCAGGCGCCGCGAGATCTGGTCGCGAACCGGGAAGTTCTCGAAGTACGGCAGGTTGTTCGAACCGGTGATGAGCCCTTCCTTCATGCGGATGAAGCCCGGCACGCCGACACCGATCCCAGCCAGACCCGCAGCGCCGTGCCGGCCGCGCAGTTTCTGGATCGCCGAGACCATATCGGCCAGCACGGCTTCGCGCCCCTCGGTGAAATGAGTGGAACCCGAGATTCTGTCGAGCAGCTTGCCGGACTGGTCAATAGCCGCCGCGCGAAGATTGGTCCCGCCCAGATCCACTCCGATTGCGTATTGGGCCATATGAACCGGCATCATAGCCGGGAATTTGGCAGCAAACGTTAACGTTTGCTAAGAGTTGCATCAGGTTATCCGATGGGGCCTATCTAAAGTTTCTTGATTCACAATGGTACGCATTGTGCTACAACTTGAAACAAAAGCGCTCGGCTTTGACGTCTACAAATATAGGTAGGTCGCACGCCATGCGGGATGAACGGTACATCGAGATACCCGGGAGCAAGACCCACGAACTGCCTCCCTTGCTCGTGCATTCGGCTGCTGAACACGCACCCACGGAGGACGAGGCCGATCTGGCTTCGGTGATGTCGGAGGCCGAGGACATGCTGGCCGCGAGCGATGTGGATGCAGCCATTCTGGAGCAGCGCCGGTTCGACCTGGCGGTGCAGCTTGCGGCACAATACAGGGGATTACTGTCGCATTGGTTATGGGGCGAATCGGTCCTGGAGTGGATCCGCCAATGTGAGATCACGTTCGAATGCGAGGACACCCTGCGCAAGCTGCTCCATCCGGACGTGTGGCCGCATGCCAGCCGCGCGAGCTTTGTCACGCTGCTGATGGATAAGGCCGTTCCCACCCACGGTGTGGCGTTGGAGAAGGCTGTGGGCTTGCGGCTCACCTTCCGCCAACCGCCGCCCATCAATTGCTTTTCCAACCAGTTTCTGTTTTATTTGAATTCCACCGTGGCCGATACGGCGTACCAGACGTGGTCGCACCTGGTTCCGCAAGCTCCCACGCTATTCCCGCCGGAGCGGTTCCATTTCGAAGTGCTGAATATCGGGAACTGAGGGTCAGTGGCGGCGACTGTGGTCCGGATTGTCAGTTCCCGGGCTACTATAGACACATGGACCTTTCCGGAAAGAAAATCGCGATCCTTGTAGACAACGTGTACCAGGAAATGGAAGTCTGGTACCCTCTGTTCCGATTTCAGGAGGCTGGAGCCACCGTAGTCACGATAGGCGCTAAAGCGGGTGAGATCTACACCAGCAAACTGGGCTATCCCGTGAAGTGCCAGATGTCCTACGACGATGCCAAGGCCAATGAATTCGACGGAGTAGTGGTGCCCGGCGGCTATGCGCCGGACCACATCCGCCGTCATCCGAAAGCCAATCAGTTCGTGAGGGACATGGATACGCAGGGCAAACTTGTGGCGGCTATCTGCCACGGCCCTTGGGTGCTGTGTTCCGCGGGCGGCATGCTCAAGGGGCGCAAGGCGACCAGCTTCTTCGCTATTAAGGACGATGTCGTCAACGCCGGCGCCCACTGGGTGGACGCCGAAGTGGTGGTCGACAACAACCTCGTCACCAGCCGGAAGCCGGAAGATCTGCCGGCATTCTGCAAATCCGCTATCCAGGTGTTGGCCGGCGTGCTGGTGTAGGATTGCGACTGCTGCCGTAGCCTGCCGGATGCATCCTGGCCCCACAGTCCAGACCCACGGCCCGATCAATCGGCCGTAAGCTCGGGCACCTCCACCCACGCGCGCTTGCGCCAGGATTCCAGACCCTTTTCCGCCAACTGGACGCCTTTCGCGCCTTCCAGCAGGCTCCAGCGGAAGGGCTCGTTTTTCACCACGTGACGCAGGAACAGTTCCCACTGCCGCTTGAAGGCATTGTCGAAGACATCCTGTTCCGGCACCTTTTGCCAGTCGTCGAAATAGCTCAAGGGGCTCTCGACATCCGGATTCCAGACGGGTCGCGGCGTGGCGCCGTACGGCTGGATCCAACAATTGCGGAGGCCGGCGACCGCACTGCCTTTAGTGCCATCCACCTGGATGGTCACAAGATCGTCGCGGCGGACGCGCACGCACCAGGAGGAATTGAAGTGGGCGATGATGCCCCCTTCCAGTTCGAACGTGGCGTATGCCGAATCGTCGGCCGTGCAATCGTAGGATTCCCCGGCCTCATTGCGGCGCCGGGGGATATGGGTAGCGCCCAGGCAGGAGACCGCCTTGACCGCGCCGAAGAGATTGTCCAGCACGTAGCGCCAATGGCACAGCATGTCGAGGATGATGCCGCCGCCATCCTCCTTCCGGTAATTCCACGACGGACGCTGTGCAGGAACGGTGTCACCCTCGAAGACCCAATATCCGAATTCGCCGCGCACCGAGAGGATTCGCCCGAAAAATCCGAGGTCCTTTAAGGTCTGGAGTTTCATCAGGCCCGGGAGCCACAGCTTATCCTGCACCACACCATGCTTCACCCCAGCGCGGTTCGCCATCCGGCAGAGGTCGAGGGCGGTCTCGACGCTGCCCGAGATCGGCTTTTCACTGTACACATGCTTTCCGGCCGCAATCGCCTGCCGTACGGCATCGGCACGCCGGTCCGTGGTCTGGGCGTCGAAGTACACGGAGTACTCGGGGTCGGCCAGCGCCGCGTCGAGATCGGTGGTCCACGGCAGTCCGCCGAACTTCGCCGAAATGGCTTCGAGCTTGGACGCATTGCGCCCGACCAGCAGAGGACGCGGCACAATGGCTTCGGCGTCGTTCAGGCGGACGCCGCCCTGCTCGATAATGGCGTAGATCGAACGCTGCAGGTGCTGATTCAGCCCCATTCGCCCGGTGACGCCGTTCATGATGATGCCTGTGGAATGGATCGTTTTCGCGCTCAATGACTCTCCTCGTTCAACCTCACCAGCCAGCCGGCCAACCCCTAACCCCTAACCCCCAACCCCCGCTTTCGTGCATTGCGGCGACGCTCCCGCCGGCAGCGGTGGTGCCTCTATCCCGGCGCGCGGCAAGGTGCCGTCCAATTCCTGGCGCCAATGGGCCACGTCGCCTGCCGGCCCGTAGCAATAGATCATACGCATCGGCGTGTCTCCGGTATTAGTCAACTGGTGGAACACGCGGTGAGGAATATAGACGGCCTGGCCGGCTTTCACCGCGGTGCGTTCCTCGCCCAGGCACATTTCGCCCGAGCCCTCCACGATGAAGTAGATCTCTTCCTGCTCCTGGTTGTGCCAGGGGACCTGTCCGCCGTTGGGATCGAGTGTCACGTGGCCCATCGAGAAGTTCGTGGCCTGGATGGGGCTGGCGCCCCCGACCAGGTTCTGGGTGCGGCGCCGGGCCGGATAGGTGCGGCCGGCAGTCTGCGCAAGGTCGGCGATGATCATGTCTTTCGCGTTTGGTCTCCCAAGAAATAGGCTACAACGCCGGCGGCGATCAGGAGCACCCCCAATTCCAGCGCATTGATGGGTCCGATGGGCTCGGCATGGTTGCGAACCGCCGCCAGAACCAGCAGACCGAAGGGCAGGACGCCCAGCGAAATGGCTACGGTCAAACCGCCTGGTACGCGATAGGGCCGCGGCAGATCGGGCTCGCGGATGCGCAGGGCCACCAACGACGCGAACTCCAGCAACACGCTCAGTCCGGTCAGCAGCACATCGAGCAGGATCAGTTTGGTGAAGCTGAACCCCAGGGAAAGCGCCCAGACAGCCGAGCACGCCAGGATTGCGACCCACGGAGCTCCAGTCCTGGTGAGCCTTTTCGCCAGAACCTTGGGGAGAAAACCATCCTCCGCCAGCACGGCGGGCAGCCGCGTGAACGTCATCACCTGCGCATTGAGGGTTCCCACGGCGCCCAGCATGCCGCCAATCGTGATCCCTACCGCCACAACGGTTCCGACCGCCGGGTTGTGGAGGAGCGCCCGCGCCACATCGGCCCAGCCGCCGGTAGACCAGCGGTTGGGATCGAGCCCTGTCAGCGCCACCGCCCCCACGGGCACAACGTACGACACCGTGACCAGGATGATGGCGCCGGCCATGGCCAGCGGATACGCGCGCTCAGGGCGATCCACTTCGCCGGCCACGGTAGAAGCCTGGTCCCAACTCATATAGTTCCACATGGCCACCAGAATTCCCCCAAGGAAATCGACGCTGCGGAGGGGAATGGCCGGCCCGCCCGAGGTTGTGCGTTGAGCCACGGAGTAGCACGTTAGAACGACGAACGGCAATAAGAGAAGGATCCCCAGCCACACCGAACTTCCACCCACGGCCCTGGCGCCCAACAGGTTCCACAGCGAAGAGGCGGCAATCAAGGCAACCCCGATCCAGAGTCCCCTGGCACCCGCCGTCACGGACGGGGCGAAGTGTCCGAGGTACCCCACAAACAGCGTCGGATAGATGCCGATGTCAAAGATTCCGCCGACCAGTGACAACCACGCTTCCTGGAATCCCCAGAACCGGCCCATGGAGCGCGAAGCCCAGACGTAGTAGCCCCCCTCCTGCGGCAGGGTGCTGGCCAGCTCGCTCACCATCAGCACCGTGGGGAGAGCCCACACAACCGGCGTCACGCACAGGATCAGGAGCGCTCCCGCATAGCCTGCCTTGGAGACAATATCCTCCAACCCGAACGGCCCACCCGCGACGATGAAGTAGATCGCGGCGATGAGCGGGAGCAACGTGACCTTGCGCGGTGTGGCTTGCAGCACGGGAACGGCGGGCGACCCTACGGGCATCCCTACAGGGTACGCCAGAACGGTGCAGGCGAAGCCGGGAGATCATTCTGGCTGAGCTTTCACGTCAGTCAGATATGCGTCGAGTTGGTCTTCCGGAATGCCCTCACCCCGGTCGAGTTGTTCGATGCCCCGCCGAATCTTGGTGTTGATCGCGTCCCGGCTCTCCAGAAGCCAGCGGTCCTTCTCTTCCTGGGTCTCGACAAGGCGAAGCAGGGCTTCCTCCGCGCTGGCGGCGCCCGTCGCCTGGATCTGTTTTTGGATTCTCGCCTCCCGAGCCATATCGTGGATTTCGATGTTCATGGACGCACCTAGCCAGTGGGGGGCCATTTCTATCTTCCGTTCCAGCAGGCCGCCTTGAATCTGGCCCCCCGGCTTACCTTGGTGGTCAAAGCCGCCGCCGATCCGCTGCTGACCGCGCAGCCGCTTCGGCAAGTGATTGCCGGGATCCGGCCCGACGTCCCGGTCACGCGCTTCCGTACCGTCGATGAGGTGTTCTCCGATTCAGTGAGCACACCGCGGTCTACGATGTGGCTCCTGTTTTCCTTCGCGGCGCTCGCATTGCTACTAAGCTCCGTGGGGATCTACGCGGTGGTGGCCTACACCGTGGCGCAGCGGAAGCGCGAAATCGGAATCCGCATGGCGCTGGGCGCCCGTGCGCACGACATTTTGCGGGGGATTCTCAGCCGCAGCCTGATAGTGACCTCCGTCGGGTTGGGAATGGGTCTGGCGGGCGCTCTGGCAGCCACGCGCGTGTTGCGCAGTCTGCTCTTCCAGATCACCGCCACCGACACGGTCACGTTTGTGGCGATGCCGGTGATCCTGCTCGCGGTATCGTTGATCGCGACGTATGTCCCCGCGAGACGTGCGGCCCGGGTGGACCCGGCGATCACCGTGCGATACGAGTAGGACAGGCGGAACCGGTTGGTAGGACTGGCCGTTTGACCTGGATAGCGTCGGAATAAACCGGCGTGAAGGTCATCTGGCCAGGGCGACCGCCAGCAGGATGGCGCGCTGGGTTCCGCGCCAGGAATCGTGGGGATCGAAGGCCTCGTTGAGGGAGTGCGCCCCCGTGCCGTTTCCGCCGCCGCTGATGGTGATGGCGGGGATTCCGAGATTCATCGGCACATTCGAATCCGTGGAACCTTCGCGGAGCGCTTCCTCGATCTGGAGCGCCCGCGAGACCCCGAGCGCCGTCTGGACGATGGGGCTGTCCTTGGGAGTCTGGCCCGCCGGCCGCACTCCTACCAGTTCCGCCGCCACGCTCACTGGGCCACGGTTGTGCCACCGGCGATTCTCCTCCTCAACTGCCTCGCGGACCGCGGCGTTGAACTTCGCGTCCACCGCCTTCAGGGACGCCGGGTCCGACGAACGCATATCCACCTCCATCCACGCCTCGAAGGGGATCGCGTTGACGGAGGTGCCTCCGCCCACGCGACCCACGTTGAAGGTGGTTTTCGGCTGCGCGGGAACATCGAACGCGTCGATCTTGGCGATGGCCCTTCCCATGGCTTGAATCGGGTTGGCCATGCCGAACGCGCCGAAGCTGTGTCCGCCGGGGCCCTTGAAGGTGACGCGGTAACGGTTGCTGCCCACACCAATGTGGGTGATGCCCAGGCCCGTGCCATCCACCGAAATGAACTTGTCGATCTGGCCCTTCAGGCTCTCATAGAACAGGCTCTTCATGCCGCGGAGATCGCCTAGTCCCTCTTCCCCCACGTCGGCGACGAAGGTGATGGTGCCGGGGGTTTCGACGCGCGCCTCGTTCAGCGCGCGAATCACGGCAAGCATCACCGCCAGGCCGCGGCAATCGTCTCCGATGCCGGGTCCCCTGAGGACGGCGCCGTCGCGTTTGACCTTCACATCGGTCCCCTCGGGGAACACCGTATCCAGGTGGGCGCTGAACACCAGATTGGGATGCGCGGTGCGCCCGGGCCGCACGCCAATGACGTTGCCGGCGGAGTCGATCCGGACGCTCTGGAGGCCGAGCGCTTCGAAGAGGCGCTTCAACTCCCTGCCGCGCTCTTCCTCTTTGAACGGGGGAGCCGGAATCTCGCAGATTTTCACCTGCTGCTCGAGGGTGGCGGGTTCGTTTCGCTGCGCGGCGTCCAGCGCAGCGCGAATGGCGGGGTTCTTGATCAGCTCCGCGGGGGTTTGGGCGAAGCTCACCGCCGCGAGAAGCAGAATCAGAGCTTGTTTCACGTGAAACAGGGGAACCTTGAGGGCGAGAATCATAAATCCTTAGTGCGTGAGGCGAAAAATAAGCAGAGCGGTCCTTTTGGTCTGGATCGGCTGCCGCGTCAGGTCGATGGTTTCGCCGGGGACGTGAGCGTTTCGGCCCAGCGCTCCCAGGCCGGAGATGCTATCCAGGTAGGGCGCGACGAAGGACACATCGCCAGCGCCGCGGCGGGCGGGCGGAAGCGGCTCCATGTTCTCGAAGTTGAGGTCGCGGTTCACGGCGTTCAGGAGCGCCAGCAGGCGCTGGTTGCCCTCGGTGGCCTCCATGGCAGGGTAGCCCTCCTGAAACGTGATCTCCGCGCTGGTGCCGGGCAGGTGGGCGCCCACGATCTTGCGCATGTTCTCGCGGACGCGCTCGAATTGTTCGGCGCTGATAGTACGGATATCGCCGGACGCGAAAGCCTTGTCGGGAATGATGTTGGTTTTGCCGGATGCACTGCCGATGTTCTCCTTGGGATCGTACGCCACCGTGGACCCGCCCAGGATCACGCTTGCGTTGAAGGTGAGGTCGGGCTCCTTCAACTGATCGTGAAACGCCGCGAGGATGCGTGCGATCTCGTAAATGGCGCCGCTCCCCACGCCGTTATTGAAGACCCCGGCGGAGTGCCCGGTATTACCGGTGGCATGCAAATGCCAACTGGAAGCGCTGCGCCGGGCGATGGTGGCGAACTCGCGTCCTCCGGAGCGCGAGCCGCCCTCGAATTCGAGCGCCGCGTCGTGGTGCTTGCCGGCCTCGACCAGGTCGCGGCGCGCGATGGTCAGGGGCTCTCCGGGCTTCTCTTCGTCGCCAGTCAGGAAGACCGTGATGGAACTGCCGTCCAGCGCGCTATGGGTGTTCAGCGCCTTAAGCGCCGAAAGGATGATGGTGAGCCCGCCCTTCATGTCGTTGGAGCCGGGGCCGGTGGCGGAATCGCCGTGCCGCTCGAACTTCTGGAACGGGCTGTCCGGCTCGAAGACTGTATCCATGTGCCCGATGAGCAGGACGCGCTTACCCCGGACGCCTTTGCGCTCGGCAACCAGGTGACCGGCGCGATGCACTTCCTCCATGGGAATCCAGCGGACCTGGAAGCCCAGCGTCTCAAACTCCGGACGGAGGATGTTTGCGACCTGGCGCACACCAGCCGGATTCAGGGTTCCGCTGTTGATGTTGACGAGCCGTTCCAGCAGAGCGTTCGATTCGGGGACGTTGGCGTCCACGGCCTGGACGATCTTCAGCTCGGTCGGGGAAAGGTCCGCGGCGGGGGAGACCGCGGCGACGCACAAGGAGAAGACCATGGCGTGGAGGTAGTTCATGGGCCAACGCGTGGATCATAGCACGTTGGGGAAACGGCGGCGGCGTTACCGCCGTTGACAGGCCAAAGGCCTGTCGCACCTGGTGTTCACCACCTGTGGGGAGACTGGTGGGACAGGGTGAATCCGCCTTGTGGGCGGGCGCATCTCTGGAAATATGAAAATTGGAGTTTTAGGTTCTGGAATTGTGGGGCAGGTATTGGCGAGCGGTTTCTTAAAGCATGGGCATGCGGTCATGCTGGGCACGCGCGATCCCCAAAAGCCCGAGGTACAGAAGTGGATTGGAGAAAACAAGGGGGGACAGGGAGGCACGTTCGAGGAGGCCGCCAAATTCTCCGAACTGGCGGTGCTGGCGACGCTGGGACGCGTGGCGGAAAACGCGCTCGAACTGGCTGGTCCCGGGAATCTCGTGGGTAAGACTGTGATCGACACGACAAATCCGCTGGCGGATGGGCCGCCGGTCGAGGGGGTGCTCCCGTACACCACGGGTCCGAATGAGTCACTGGGTGAGAAGATCCAGGCCAAAATCCCACGGAGCCACGTGGTGAAGGCCTTCAACAGTGTCGGCAATGCGCGGATGATCAACCCTCACTACGAGCAGGGGACGCCCACCATGTTCCTCTGCGGCAACGACGCCGGCGCGAAGGCCCATGTCTCGGAGATCATCCAGCAGTTCGGTTGGGAGCCGTTTGACTGCGGTGGGATCATCGCCGCACGGGCGCTGGAGCCGCTGTGCATGCTCTGGTGTTTACCGGGCTTCCTGCGGGGCCAGTGGACCCACGCGTTCAAAGTTCTGACTCACTAGAGCAAGGTGCCAACGCAGAAGGCCGATTGTCAATCGGCCTGCAGGATGACATCCTGCCCCACAAAGCGTGAGATACTGCAAGTAGGGTTTCAGGCCTTGTGGTATTAAAACAACTTACCGGCGGCTCGGCTGAGCTTCGGGCGATGGTGTTCAACATCATGCGGTTCGCCACGCACGATGGCCCCGGCATCCGGACAACGGTGTTTTTCAAGGGGTGTCCCCTCTCCTGCTGGTGGTGCCACAATCCGGAAAGCCAGGGGTTCCAGCCGGACCTGCTCTATTTCGACGAGCGGTGCCGGCATTGCGGCGAGTGTGTGGCGGCCTGCCCCCAGCACGCGATCCGGCAGACCGGAGAACCGGTTAAAAGCAGCCAGAAAGACGACAATAAGCGATCGTCTGTCCCACTGGACGTTTGCCGCGGGTGCGGGCGCTGTGCCGAGGTTTGCCAGGCGGAAGCGCGCCAGCTTGCCGGGAAGCGGATGGGGCTCCATGAAATTGTTGCGGAGATCGAAAAGGACCTGATCTTCTTCGAGGAATCCGGCGGCGGCGTGACGCTCTCCGGCGGCGAGCCTCTGGCGCAGCCGGAAATCGCGGCGGCGATTCTGCGCGCCTGCTGCGATCGCGGCATCCATACGGTCCTCGAGACCTGCGGGTATGCGAGACCGAACACGTTTCGCAGCGTGGCGCTTCTGGCCGACCTGGTATTGTTCGACGTCAAGCTCATGACGGCGGCCTTGCACCGGGAATACACGGGCCTCTCGAACATCGGGATCCTTCAGAATCTCGAAGAATTGTTCGCCCGTGGACGCCCAGTCACCGTGCGGATTCCCCTGGTCCCTGGGATCAATGACACGGCCGAAGAGGTCGACGGATTCGCGCGCTATCTGGGGAGATTTCGCGGTTGCCGGGTCGAGTTACTGCCGTACCACCGCATCGGCGCTGCCAAGTACGCACGCATGGGACGGACTTACCGATTGAAAGACACGCCGGAGCCCGCGGCGGCCGATCTGGCGCGCATCGGCGATCGACTTACACGAGCGGGCCTGAATGTAACATTGGGAGGGTAGCCATGACCGAACGAGTAAAGAGACTGCGCGAGTGCAGCGTGACTACGAAGCCGAGCCTGTCGCTGGAACGCGCCGCTCTACTGACGGCATTTTATCGGGAGGCCGGTCCTCTGTCGGTCCCCATGTTACGGGCCAGGGCCCTCGAATATGTGATGGAGCGTCGCAGCATCTATATCGGCCCGGAGGAGCTACTCGTCGGTGAGCGTGGGCCGCGCCCCAAGGCCACGCCGACCTATCCGGAACTCTGCTGCCACACGATGGACGACTTTCAGGTCCTGGACTCGCGGGAGAAGATCTCGTACTCGGTGGACGATGAGGCCCGGAGGGTCCAGCGGGATGAGATCATCCCATACTGGCAGGGCCACAGCATGCGCGACCGCATTTTTGCGGAGATGGAGCCTGCCTGGAAGGACTCCTACGAGGCGGGCATCTTCACCGAGTTCATGGAGCAGCGTGCGCCTGGACATACCGTCCTCGGGGACGTGATTTACCGCAAGGGCCTGCTCGACCTCAAGAGGGAGGTGGCGGAAAGCCTCGCCCGCCTGGATTTCTTCAATGATCCGCGCGCCTATGACAAGCAGCAGGAACTCCAGGCGATGGCCGTGGCCGCCGATGCCGTGATCCGGTTCGCCGGGCGGCACGCGGAACTGGCGGAACGGATGGCCGCCGCGGAACCAAACGCGCGGCGCAAGACGGAACTGGAAGGGATTGCGGATGTGTGCCGGCATGTGCCCGCGCACGCACCACGGAACTTCCAGGATGCGCTACAGGCCTATTGGTTCGTCCACCTTAGCGTCGTGACGGAGCTGAATACCTGGGACTCGTTCTCTCCCGGCCATCTGGACCAGCATCTGTACCCGTTCTACCAGCGCGATCTCGACGAAGGTACCCTGACTCGCGAACAGGCGAAGGAGTTACTCGAATGCTTCTGGGTGAAGTTCAACAATCAACCCGCTCCGCCGAAGGTCGGCGTCACCGCGGCAGAGAGCGGAACTTATACGGACTTCTGCAACATTAACACCGGCGGTCTGAAGCCGGACGGCTCGTCCGGCGTCAACGATCTGACTTACCTCATCCTGGACGTGATTGACGAGATGCGGCTCCTGCAGCCTTCATCTAACTTGCAACTGAGTAAGAAGAGCCCGGACCAGTTCCTGAAGCGCGGCCTCGAGATTGTGCGCAAGGGTTGGGGCCAGCCCTCGATCTTCAATGCCGACATGGTGGTGGAGGAGCTGCTGCGACAGGGGAAATCCATCGAAGATGCCCGCGCCGGCGGCACTTCCGGCTGCGTGGAGACCGGCGCGTTCGGCAAGGAAGCCTACATCCTCACGGGCTACTTCAACTTGCCCAAGGTCCTGGAGATTGCGCTGAACAACGGGCAGGATCCGCGAACGGGTAAGACCATCGGGATCGCCACGGGAGATCCGCGCGGATTCCAAAGCTTCGACCAGGTGTTCGAGGCATTCCGCCAGCAGGTGCATCACTTCATCGACATCAAGATCCGCGGAAACAACGTGATCGAGCGCTTCTACAGCCGGCACATGCCGGCGCCGTTTCTTTCGATGCTGGTGGACGATTCGATCGCCAAGGGGCGCGACTACAACGACGGCGGTCCACGCTACAACTCGACCTACATCATGGCGGTTGCGCCGGGGAGTTGCACGGACTGCCTGGCGGCCATCCGGTACCACGTCTTCGACCGGAAGACGCTCACCATGGCCGGCCTGCTGGAGGCCCTGCGGGCGAACTTCGACGGCTTTGAGAAGACGCGCCTCACGCTGTGGAACAAGACTCCGAAATACGGCAATGACGATGACTACGCCGACGGAATCCTGCGGCAGGTGTTCGACCTGTTCTTCGACGAGATCAACGGAAGGCCCAACACCAAAGGCGGCGCCTACCGCGTGAACTATCTGTCCACGACCTGCCACGTGTACTTCGGGTCCGTCACCGGCGCTACGCCGGACGGGCGTCGCGCATGGGAGCCGCTTTCGGACGGGATCTCGCCGGCGCAGGGGGCTGACCGGAAGGGTCCGACGGCGGTGATCCAATCGGCCGCCAAGATGGATCATGCGCGCACCGGCGGCACGCTCCTCAACCAGAAGTTCACGCCCAAGGTGGTGGAGGGCGAGGACGGCCTCCGCAACCTGGCGCACCTCGTGCGCGCGTATTTCAAACTGGACGGGCACCATATTCAGTTCAACGTGGTGACGGCGGAGACGTTGCGGGAGGCGCAGGCACAGCCGGAGAAGCATAGGGAACTGATCGTGCGGGTGGCCGGGTACAGCGATTACTTCTGCGATTTGACGGCGGCATTACAAAACGAGATCATCGCGAGGACGGAACAGAGCGGATTTTAGAGCCGAGCGGGGCGCGACGCGCCGGATGACGCTATTCTTCCAGGAGTTCAAAATAACGTTCGCGGGACATGCCAGCGGTGCGGAGGTTGTTTTTGATGATGAAAACGGGCACTGAAGCGTATTTGGGAATGACCACGGGGCGGATCGCGCCTGGTTTGGTGAATACCATGTGGTCCCCTTCCTCCTGGACGCAGCGGAAACCGTCGGCCTCAAAAACCCGTGCGAGGCGTTTATAGGAAACGGGGCTAAGTTTTGGCATGCACCGCGTGCAGAGGTAGGGTGATCTGTTGGGTGCTGATGAATTTTGGGCCCTCCAGCCTGCTCCGGCGCTTTGTGAACCCCGCCTCCTCCAGAATCTGATCGAGGGTGCCCATCTTGCCGGCTTCCTCGAGGAATAGCCGGACGGCTTCCGTGAGGTTCTTGAGGGCCCTGTTCTTTGTGCTGCCGCACGAAGAGACGTCCAACTCGGGAGCATGCGCGATATAGGTCCTGCCCTCCTTGAAGACTTGGGTAGTGAACTGAATCTCCATACTTCCATGGTCAATGATCATGCACGGGAAGTCTACTGGCCCAGACTACTCCGCGCAGTCTGCGCCGATTGTGCGAGCGCCTTTTCGGGCGTGAGTAGGAGGTTCCACCAACGGCTGGAAGGCCCAATCCGCACATGAATGAGCGGGTCAGAGCCACAGATGGTTCGTTTTCAGTAACTTGATAATTCAACCCGCACATTTTGCGCGGGTTTCGCTTTTGACTCCGTGTCCGCTTCATCCGGCCCTTGCCTCACTTGCTGTACAATCTCAAAGAGCGCTCGATGGGGCAGTAATGGCACTCGACTCTCACCCCGGCTCCTCTCTTGAGTTCCTTCTCAACGGCCGGCCCATTCGCGCGCAGGGGTTCCACGCCCAAACCACACTGCTCGATTTCCTCCGCTCCCAGGGCCTCACCGGCGCCAAGGAAGGCTGCGCCGAAGGGGAGTGCGACGCCTGCACTGTGGTGATGGTGAAGGCCGTGCCGGATGAGGGCCCGTTCGCGAATCCACCCCGCCGGCTTTCCACCGCCTACGTCCCCGTCAATAGCTGCCTGCTCTTCCTGCCGATGCTGGCGGGCCAGGAGATCTACACCGTCGAGGCCCTCGCGAATCACGGCCCGCTGGCGGAAGCGCAACAAGCGCTAGCGGACTCGGGCGGCTCCCAGTGCGGCTACTGCACTCCCGGCTTCGTGATGAGCCTGTTCGCCGAGCAGTACCGCCCCGGCCGCGAAGGGCCCTGCGATCCCCACGCGATGAGCGGGAATCTGTGCCGCTGCACGGGATACCGGCCCATCCGCGACGCGGCCCTGGCGCTCGGCCCGGCCCCCGCAGGTTCATTTTCGGGACAGGCTGGCCAGACCCGCGCCGGAGGTCGGTCCAGCCGCTCGGACTGCTTCGCGCGCCCGCGGACACTCGATGAATGCCTGGAACTGCTGGCGGAGCATCTAGGATCTGGACCCGCTTGCGCGCGAATTTGGGCAGGGGTTAGGTTAGAGTCAAGGAGATGGATTTCCACCTCCTCGGCGATATTCAGGACATCGAGCCTATTGCCGCCAACCTATCCATCCGGGATCGGAAGAACCTCAAGGACCGGTTTGGTGGACGTCGTTGGCGGAAACTCAAGGGGGTGGCGCTGGTGCGGTTCCCAAACGGTGAAGTCCGCCGCGCTGAAGTACATTGGTACGAGGCCCATGGCGTGGGCCGACGCAAGATGAAGGTCAAACGAGTTCTGGATTGAAAGCAATGCCCACGAGCAAAAAGCACGTCGAATTTGCGATCTGTGTAGCGAACGCGGGATACGATGATCTGGAGGTCTGGAAGGTCTACCAGGTCCTGCCCGATGCCAAGGCCGCCGGAGTGGGCTGTATTCGGGTCATCGACGAGTCTGGAGAGGACTACCTCTACCCGGCGGATCGATTCGCATCTGTGGATTTCCCCGAGGTTGTCCGGGCGCGGCTACCAAAATGGCAGCCAAGCAAAGGCAGCAAGACGCTCGAAGCGCCCATCAAGAGCAGGCGGCGGCTCAGTGCTTGATCGCTGCCTGGTTCCACAAGCCATCAGCCAACCCGCACCAGAATGTGCGGGTCGAACTTGCACGGTGCGTATTTTCAATCAGTTAGAAAATTGCACACGCACATTTTGTGCGGGTCTGCGGTAAGCCCCTTCCAGGCAACCGCCGCGCATGAGTCCATCCAGCCCTCACCCCGCATGCTGTACAATCTCAAGAAGCGCTCGATGGGGCAGTAATGGCACTCGACTCTCACCCCGGTTCCACTCTTGAGTTCCTTCTCAATGGCCGGCCCATTCGCGCGCGGGGTTTCCACGCCCAAAACACACTGCTCGATTTCCTGCGCTCGCAGGGCCTCACCGGCGCCAAGGAAGGCTGCGCCGAAGGGGAGTGCGGCGCTTGCACTGTGGTGGTAGTCAGAGAGAACGGCGCGGGGAGCGCCTACGTGCCCGTCAATAGCTGCCTGCTGTTCCTGCCGATGCTGGCCGGCCAGGAGATCTACACCGTCGAGGCCCTCGCGCATCACGGCCCCCTCACCGAAACACAACAAGCCCTGGTGGACGCCGGCGGCTCCCAGTGCGGCTATTGCACGCCCGGTTTCGTGATGAGCCTGTTCGCCGAACAGTACCGTCCCGGCCGCGAAGGGCCTTGCGATCCCCACGCGATGAGCGGGAATCTGTGCCGCTGCACGGGATACCG
>JAIQFL010000433.1 GCA_020073365.1 Terriglobia bacterium
GCCGGAACGCGGGAGCGCGCTGTCGCGGCCCGCGACCGGGACCTGCCCTACGTCGTCCTCTCCCAAGCCCTCGCCAGCCAGTTGAAGCCGACCGTTGGCTCGGCCCTCACCTTTTCTATCGCCGGTCGCCCCCATCGTTTCCACATCGCCCGCATCGCCGAGGCCGGCTCCTCGGAATTCCTGGCCATCGATATCGCCGACGTGCAACAGGTGCTGGAGCGCTACGGCAAGCTGGACCGCATCGACGTCACGGTCTCCCCTGGCGAAGACTCCGCCAAAGTGGAACAGGCCATCCGCGCCATGCTGCCGCCCGCGTACCTCATCGAAAAGCCTGTCGCGCGCAGCGACGAAAACCAGCGCATGCTGCGCGCCTTCCGCTGGAACCTGCGGGCGCTCAGCTACATTTCGCTGGTGGTGGGCGCGTTCCTGATCTACAACACCATCTCGGTGAGCGTCGTGCGGCGCCGCGCCGAGATCGGCATCCTCAGGGCCATCGGCGCCGGCCGGTCCACGGTGTTGTCCCTGTTTCTTGCCGAGGCACTGCTCTTCGGAATCGTAGGCGCGGCTCTCGGTGTGGGATTGGGCCGCCTGCTGGCCGGCGGCACGGTCCGCCTGATCGCCGGCACGGTGAACGCCCTCTACACCACCAGCCGGCCCGCGCCCGTCGCGCTCACCTGGAATGAGATCTGGATCGGCATCGTGAGCGGCGCGATTGTGGCCTTCCTCTCAGCCCTGGCGCCGGCCCGCGAAGCCATGGACGTGGCCCCGACCGAAGCCATGAGCCGCGGGGCCTACGAGCATCGCGCACGCCTGCGCTGGCGTCGCGGCCTGGTGTGGTCCGCCGTTTTCGCCATCCTGGCACTCGCGGCGGCACAGGCCGCGCCGGTAGGCGGATACCCTGCCGGCGGTTACGTCGCCGCCATCCTGTCCATCGCCGCAGCCGCCATGGCCGCACCGGCGGTGGTGCTGGCCGTCAACCGCGCCACCCGGGTGTTCGTCAGTCGCCGCGTGGTGGGACTACTGGCGGCCCGCAGCCTCACCGCGTCTCTATCGCGCACCTCGGTGGTAGTGGGAGCGCTGGCCACCGCCATCGCCATGATGGCCAGCGTGGGCATCATGGTCGGCAGCTTCCGCGAAACGGTGGCGCTGTGGCTGGACGTCCAGCTTCGCGCCGACCTCTACGTTCGCCCCGCCATGCCTGCGGCCGCGGGCGCGTACCCGCCGCTGGCCGCGGAAGTCGCACCGATCCTCACTTCCATTGACGGGGTCGCCGCCGTCGATGTTTTCTCCGGGCTGGAGTTCCACTACCACGGCGAGCGCGTCACCCTGGGCGCGGGCGACATCGATATCGTGCGCCGATACGGCCGGATGCGGTTTCTTCCGGGTGAAGACCGCGACGCCATTCTGCGCTCGCTACCGGGCCGCGACCACGCCATTGTGAGCGAGCCCTTCGCCAACAAACACAGGGTGCGGGCCGGCGACCGGCTTACCCTCCCCATCGGCGACCACAACGTTACGCTCACGATTGCGGGGGTCTACTACGAATACTCCAGCAGCCAGGGTTATGTGATCGTGGACCGGTCCACGCTCTTGCGGTATCTGCCCAACCAGCCCGCCACCAACGCCGCTGTGTACGTCGCGCCCGGCGCCGATCGAAGCCGCATCCAGCAGCAGATTCAGATCCGGACGGCCGGCTACGGCGTTGCGGTTGCACCCAACAGCGAGCTGCGCCGTAACGCCATCGCGGTGTTTGACCGGACCTTCGCCATCACCTGGGCACTGGAAGCCGTAGCGGTAGTAGTGGCGATGCTGGGCGCCGCCAATTCGCTGCTGGCACTGGTACTGGACCGCCGGCGGGAACTGGGCCTCCTGCGTTACCTGGGGGCCTCGGCCGCGCAGGTTCGCGGCATGATCCTGGTGGAGTCGGCCTTTCTGGGCCTGCTGGCCGCGCTGGTGGGATTGGCGCTGGGCTTCGCGCTGTCGCTGCTCCTGGTGTTCGTGGTCAATAAGCAGAGCTTCGGCTGGACCATCCAGTTTCATCCGCCTCGGGAGCTGCTGGCAGGCGCACTCCTGCTGGTGTGGAGCGTGACGGTCCTGGCCGGACTGTACCCGGCGT
This sequence comes from Terriglobia bacterium, assembly GCA_020073365.1. Classification (GTDB taxonomy): domain Bacteria; phylum Acidobacteriota; class Terriglobia; order Bryobacterales; family Bryobacteraceae; genus JAIQFL01. Next base: position 2,117 of record JAIQFL010000433.1, read on the forward strand.
GGGTGGCCTCGCGGATCAACCCGATCGATGTGATTCATGAAGAGTAACACCGGTCTTTCCTGGTCAGGGCGGAGAGACTCCTGACTGTGGGGGTGGCACGACGAGAAAGATAGGGTGTGAACGAAAGTGATCGGTGAATCCCAGTCTCACTTCGCTGTCGGGCCCTCAGTTTCTTCGGGTTACACGAAGAGACCCTCTGGCAGACAGCATGCCCTTATGCTCAGCGCTCGCGACGAAAAGCGAGAAATTAAGTGAGAAAAGGAGACTGGATCATGAGAATCAACAGAATCAAATTGAATGTCGCGGCCGTGATGGCCGCGGCCGTGAGCTTCGGCGCCGCGCGCAGCTTTGCCGACACGCTCACCGCGAACGTACCTTTCAAGTTCCACGTGCAGGAGCAGCAACTCCCCCCGGGGGAATACACCGTTTCGCAGATCTCGAACAACGGTGTCCCCGTGCTTCTGCTCAGGAACTGGGAGGCCGGCAAAAGCCGCCTCATCGTGACGCGGAATGCCATCGACTATTCCACTGATCGGCGACCCCGGATGGTCTTCCAATGCGGAGAGGGCGGCTGCGTACTCTCTGAGATCTGGGGAGCCACCTCCGGCGGCGGCGTCGCGGTCTCCCCCCCGCGCAATTCCGACCGGTCCGAACGCGCCTCTTTCGTCTACCTAAGCCGGCAGAAGAACGGCCACTAAGAGGCGCGCTGCATCGCATCACTCGCCGCCGGGATCACCCCGGCGGCATTTCTTGCCGGGGAAGGCCTGCACAAAAGGATACGACCCTATCTTTTTCGATAGCCCCGATCACTGGATTTCTTTGCCGGAGTTCTTCAACCCGGGCTTCAGATCGAGGTTGCGGATCAGGCGGTGGAGGTATGTGGACTGGATGCCGAGCAGGCGCGCGGCTTGAGTGATGTTGCCTTTGGTTTTTTCCAGGGCCCGCAGGACGATCTGGCGGCGCGCTTCATTGACGCCGGCGTGGTACTCGTCCAGGGGGAGCGTCGCGGGAGCGGCTTCGAGCACCGTTTCAGGCAGGTCCTCGGGAACGATCAGGTCGCCCGTGCCCAGCACTACCGCGCGCTCGATCACGTTTTCGAGCTCGCGGATGTTGCCCGGCCAGTCATAGTTCTCGAGCAACACGCGAGCCTTCGCGGAGAAACCACGGACGCGCCGCGTGGTCACCTTGCGGCTGAACTTCTGGAGAAAGTGATTCGCCAGCAGGGCAATGTCTTCACGACGGTCGCGCAGCGGCGGCATGGTCAGCGAAACCACGTTGAGCCGGTAGAACAGATCCTGGCGGAAGAGATTGTTCCTGATCGCGGCGCTGAGGTCGCGATTCGTGGCAGCGATCAGGCGCACGTCCACTCTGATCGGCCGCGAGCCCCCGACGCGCTCGAACTCGCGCTCCTGCAGGACGCGCAGCATCTTGGCCTGCAGCGACGGCGCCAGCTCGCCGACTTCGTCCAGGAAGACGGTGCCACCGTCGGCCAGTTCCAGCTTGCCTTTCTTTTGCGCGATGGCGCCCGTAAACGCGCCCCTCTCGTGGCCGAACAGCTCGCTTTCCAGCAAGCTCTCGGATAGCACGGCGCAGTTCAAGGCCAGAAACGGCTTCTTCGCGCGCGCGCTGTTCTGGTGGATCGCGCGGGCAGCCAGTTCTTTGCCGGTGCCGCTTTCGCCGAAGATGAGCACGGTGGAGTCGGTGGGCGCCACGCGGCCGATCAGGCGGATGGTCTCGCGCAGCGGGGCGCTTTCGCCCACCATGCTGTGCTCCAGCCCCACCTCGGCTTCCAGCCGCCGGTTTTCCTCGGTCAGCGCTTCCAGATGCCGCAGGTTCTCGAGCGCCAGGGACGCGATTCCGGAAACCGCCGTGAGCAACTGCAGATGGCCTATGTCGAAAGTGACCGCTGGGTCGCTCGAATCGAGGTAGATTACCCCCAAAACACGATCCTGGCGGAGGATGGGCACGGCTAAGACGCTCTTCACGCCGCGCGAGCGCAGGCTCTCCGCCCCGCCAATCGCCTGGGTGTATCGCGCGTCGCTGCTGGAGATGGCGGCGCCTTCCTTGAGCACCCGGTCGATGACCGTGGCGCTGATGGGGACATGCAGATCGGCGCCGGCGCGGCGGTCCCAGCCGTAAACGGTCGAGATATGGTTTTCACCTTCCTCGACAAACAGGATCGCGCCACGCTCCGCCGGCACGGCTTCAAGGATCAGTTCAAGCAACTGCCGCGCCAGCGCCTGCACGGACTTCGCCGGGGCAATCAGGTTGCCAATCTGGAGCAGCAACTGGAGGTCGCGCACCAACCGGGTCGTCGGTGCCCCGGACAGAGCGAACTGCTCCGGGTGCAGATAGAAGGCCTCCTCACGGCTGAGTTGGATGGTCTCGCCGACGGAGATCCTGGAGTCCACCATGGACGCGGGGTCCTGGTCGTCACCGACCAGGAAGAGGAACACGGAATCGCCAATGGCGATGCGGTCCCCATGCGTAAGCTGGCGCCGCGTGACCGGCGCTCCGTTAACGAATGTGCCGTTATTGCTGTCGAGGTCGGACACCCAATAGACGCCCTCCTCACAGCGGATGGCGCTGTGGTGGCGCGAGAGCGAAAGGTCCGCCACCGCAATGTCGTTCGTCGAGCTGCGGCCAATCGACACCTCGGCCTTCTCCAGCGCGTAGACGGCGCCGCGCGCCGGCCCCTCGATCGCGATCAGTTTCGGCATAACGGGGCTGCCTTGGATTATAGGCCAGCTTGCGCCCAAGAGAGCCCCCGCTGCAGCGATGGGATCGGTAGTCGTCATGGCATACTCATTCCGGTCGCTTTTCCGTGCGGGTTGCCGTGGGTGAGCATGCCTGCATTCATCGGATCGAGACCGCTGCTATTGAAGCCCTGCCCGCAGTGTTCGAGCAGCCGGCCGTATTGCCCGTCAATCCACAGGTGCAGGCTCCAGAAATAGTCGTTAAACATCGAGTTGCGGAGCTTGTTCATCTCGGCGCCTTGGGCGGCCTTACCCTCCCGAGAAGCCAGAAACTCGTGCATGGTGTTGTGGAATCCTGAGCCGTCCGGAACCTGATTCGGATTCGCCTTCCGATCGATGCCGCGCTCGATGAACATGCCAAGCTTGTCCACGGCATCATCAAGCGTTCTGCAATCGACATTGAAGTTCGGATTGCGCCCTGTCCGGTCTTTCACCCCGGCGAATACCTTGCCGAGGAAGTCCGGATCCGTCACATTCAGCATGCCGACAATCTCGTGGGGCAAGCTGCCGGGATCGTCCAGGTTCCACAACAGCGGCGCGTAGCTCTCCCCGCCGGGGTCACCCTCCTGATGCCAGGCGCCGTCCTCCCAGTTCGCGAAGAACTTAAGGTCATGATGTTCCAGCAGGAAGCGAAAGACGCGAATCATCTCGTGGTGCATCTGCAGAAACTCACGTCCGCTGCCGGGTTTGCCGACCTCGGTCATGTGGGCGCAGTCGTCGCAGGAGGACGATGGTAAGAACAGCGGCTCTGGGTCGCCATTTGGAAGCACCAGGCGCTCACGCCCAAGGTGCATGGCGACGTGATGGTCGAAATACGGGTCCTGCAGTATTGCCAATACCTTGGCGTTCGTAATCTTTGGCATGGTCTTACGCCTCCACCTGCACACCGGCAGGGCTCAGTTGCTGCGGTATCCGGCCAGTGGAAGCCACGTACGGCGCGAGCCAGTCGTCATCCGGGCACTGGTCCTCACAATAGGATTCGATGGCCTCCATGGTCCGGAACAGTCGCTGCATGGTGCGCAACGCTTGCTGAACATCGTGGCGCTGGAAGAGAAACAACATCTCGGAAAGCAGCTCGGCGGAAAGCCCCAGGCCCCGCAGGGTAACCCATTTACTGGGGTTGTCCGGCTCTAGAGGAGCACCCGCGAGGTACTCCTGAAGGAGGTCGGGGCGTGTGACCATGATAGTCAGCAGCGCCACGACGCGGAAGTCGAAGTTGATGGGATCGCGCTCGTGCATTCGGTTCTCCTTTGGTTTTGGTGCTAGTGTCGGAACGACTCTAGCAATTTCGTCGCCAGGACGGACTGCGGTGACTCCGCATCAGCGTGCTGGCGAAGCTTAAGGAACTGGTCGAGGGCCGCGCGGCTCTCTACGCGTGAGCCCAGTTGTAAGCCGAGCTCGGCAACTCGAAGAAGTGACTCGCTCCAGAGTCCCGGGTCGTACAGGTCTGGCGGTGTGCTCCACACCAACCCGGGATTCCCGGCGATCCGGCTCCAAACAGCTAACGCTTCCTCTCTACGACCCGCTCGTTCCCAGGCGCGCCCAAGGAACTCGCGCGGGCGGATAGGGGCCGTCAGCCGGTCGGATTCCTCAAAGCCGGCAACCGCATCCGCAGTCCGACCCTCGGCCAACGCGATTTCAGCGTCGAGGATAGCTCTGGCGGTCTCGAATCGCCTTCCCTCGTCAGGCGCATTCATGCTCATCCTTAGTTGGCGTGCGTCGGCAGGAAGACCGGCGCGCGCCAGTAGGCTTCCGGCGCGAAGCAAACACAGGGTGTCGGAGTCCAGGCGGACGGCTTCGAGCGCCTGAGCCCGCGCGGCATCACGTTGACCGGAAGCCAGGCGAAGATGCCCAAGCGCCAGTCGTTTACGTGCCTGCTCGGGCTGGTTGCCTGCGGTCGAGTCGATGGCAATCCCCTCCTCTAGCGCTTGCGTCGCGTTGTGGTAGCGCCCCAGCTCGGCGAACAAAGCCGCTAGAGCTCCGAGCGCCAAGCTACGCCATCGTGCGTCCTTCGGCGTCGAAGCGGTGGCCACAAAGGCCGTCTCGGCTCCCGAGTAGTCGCGAGTCAGGAATCTCATTCGCCCCTCGTAGTTGCCGGCCGCGGCGGGCTGCAGTCCCTTGATGTAGGATGCGGCCTCACTCGGATTTCCGAGAAGAAGCGCGACGACGACGAGGTTGTTCAAGGTAAATTCGGTCGGTTGCAGCTTTCGCGATTCGAGCAATTCCGCTCGCGCCTCTTCCAAGCGTCCGAGATACCGCATGGCCAAGGCGAGGTAGTGGTGTGCGAGCGGGTCCGTGGGATACTGTAGCGTGAACGTGTGCATCAAGTTCTCCGCTGTGGCGTAGTCCTCAGTTTGAATCGCGTAGAGGCCCCGAATGCGCAGGTCCTCCCGACGAGTAACGCGGCGGGTCGCAAGAGAATTCACCGCGTTCCTGTAAGAACCAAACGATTCCTTGATGAGCCGCTGTGTACTCTGCTCCCCCGCCAATCGGGCGTGCGCAAGGGCAAAACCCGGGTCGATGCGCACGGCCTGCTGGTACATAGTCATGGCATCCCGAAGACGGTTCTGCGCCTTCAACCTCTCGCCCTGCGTGAAATAATCCAGCGCCTCCCACGAGCTGGTAGTTGCCTCCTCAGGCTGTGTATCCGCCGCCGCGATGTCCTTGGCCGCCTCACCCGCGGTATGCCGAATCCACGTGGCGGCCTCGTGAATCGCGTCGAACAACCCATTCTTGTTACGCGCTTCGAAGAGCTTCGATTCCGTGGCCTGCGGTGTGCGGGGCTGACCCTCGATCCTCTCGATCACCAGGCTCAGACCATAGCCGGCGCCGAGCGGCGAGAGTGTTCCGTACACTACCAAAGGCGTACCTGAGCGTAGCGCCACCTCGCGCGCGGCGGTCAGATCCAGCTTGGTGTCCGCAGGCTTCGTCATCCGCGCGAGCGTCTCTTTCACGCGATCATTGTCCAGCAGATTGAAATGTGCCGATTGCGCGAGCTGCACGCGCAGGACGTCCGTCAGGGCGTTCAACTGCGGATCGCTTGTGGCGTTCGAAATGTCCGTCAGCAGCAGCGACGCCCCGGCTTTTACAATGGCGCTCGGGCGGGTCCACAGGAACCATCCGGCACCGGCGGCGAGCCCGCCGAGCGGCGCGGCAGTCCACCAGAACGTACGCCGGGAGATGGCCAGCGGGAACCTCCGCGTGCCCAGCGCCGCTTCGAGCGCGGCCGTCATCTGACCGGCAGTGGCGTAACGGCGAGAAGGCTCCGGAGCGATGGCCTTCTCCACCGCGCGCACGAAGGACGAAGGCAGGTCGGGGCGAAGGTCGCGCAGTGTTTTCGCCGTGTGCGAGGAATGTGCCGTTCGCAGGGCTTCCAGTGTGGCGCCCTCCACCGGATAGGCGCGTGTCACCAGGTAGAACAGCAGCACGCCGGCAGAGTAAAGATCGCTGCGGACGGTAGCCAGTCCCCCTTCGAACAACTCCGGCGCGATATAGACGGGTGTCCCGCCGAATTGGGCCGACGCTCCGTCCGCCGCCTCGTGGCCCAGCCCGAAATCCATCAGCACGATGCGGCCGCCGCGTTCGCGCATGACATTCTGCGCCTTGATGTCGCGGTGCAGCAGACCGCACTGGTGCACGGCGGCGAGCGCGCGGCAGACGTCCAGGCCGGCCAGCAGCGCTTCCATGGCCCCGAAGGATCCGCGCTCTTCGACGATAGCGGCGAGCGTATCGCCCTCCACGAAATCCATCCACACCCCGGAACGGCCGTCGTGACGGTCAACGCCGTAGACGGTGACGACGTTGGGGTGGCGCAGGCGGGCCAGCATGCGCGCTTCCTGCAGGAGGGCGGGATCCTC
>JAIQFL010000037.1 GCA_020073365.1 Terriglobia bacterium
GTTAACTGTTCACCTGAATCAGCCCCGGCGAAGGCTTTTTTTCAGGGGCCTACGGCTGCGAACTGCCGTGAGCCTGACAGGTGGAGGGTGGTGACGTCGCCAAGGCGCGCCCCTCTTCGGACCTTCGGCGAGCGGCATCGCCCTCGACGATCATTATTTTCTCAATTCCCCAACCTGCTTCTTCAGCAGTTCCACCTCCCGAGTCAGGTGTTCCACCATTTCCGCCAGCGTCGTGGCCGTCTCGGTGGGAACGGCCTTACCCACCTCGTCTAAGGCGTCTGACCGCCCTTCGTGGACTACAACGTTCAACAGGGTGCGCACGCCGGGTTTCACCACCAGGCCCATGATGTGTTGCGGGCGATACTGGGACTCGTCGTCCTTTGTTGAGCTCACAAAAACCTCGTAAACCCCCGGCTTGAGGTCGCGCATGGTGTAGAAATTCCCCATGGCGTAATCCGGGTGGGTCTCGACTTTGCTGGGTCCGAGGGCTCGCACGGTCACTATACTCGCAGCACGCGCAGTGTCCCACACTATCTTGCCCGACTTATTCAAAACGGTGCCTTCGATCCAGCCCTTCCCTTGGGCGGGGGCGATGCCTGGCACCATCAGCAGCACCGCCAACGCAACGGGAAATCGGAAAGATGCGGTCGCCTTGCGGTCTTGTCCGTTCATTGAAACCCTCCGATTATGCAGCTAGAGCAACTGTACAGGGAGAGTCAATGAAATGGTAGTCGCATAAACATGCGGTTGCCCCGGCGGCGCCAGTCAGCCTACACTCGAAGCGTGTCGCAACCTATTCGCGTGGCGCTCGTCGAGGATCAGTCTGTCACGCGGGAAGGGCTGAGCCTGCTGATCGGCGGTTCACCGGGATTCGAGATGTGCGGGCAGTACGGCTCCATGGAGGACACCCTCGAGCGAATTCCCGGCAACTCTCCCGACGTTCTGCTCGCCGATATCGGGCTTCCCGGCATGTCGGGCATTGAGGGGGTACGGCGGATTCATGATCTGATGCCGGAACTGCCCATCCTGATGCTCACGGTCCACGAGGACAGCGATTCGGTGTTCAGCGCCGTGTGTGCCGGTGCCTGCGGTTATCTGCTCAAGGAGACTCCACCCGCCCGGCTGCTCGAAAGCATCCGTGAACTCTATGAGGGTGGCGCCCCCATGTCGCCTGGAATCGCGCGCAAGGTAGTGTTGATGTTTCAGCAAACCGCGCCCCCCAAAGAAGACATGCAGCTCTCCCTGCGGCAACTGGAGATCTTGCGAATGCTCGCGGAAGGCCACAGTTATAAAGCCTGCGCGCACGCGCTGGATCTCGGCCTGGACACGGTGCGCTCCCATGTCCGCAAGATCTACGAGCGCCTGCATGTCCACTCGCGGTCCGAGGCCGTGTGGAAAGCGCTGCACGGGGGCCTCCTCCGCGGCGGCAAACCAATCTGATCCCGTGGGTGGGCCCATCGCATACATATGCGATCCCCCCTTGCAGTATCCTGGAGACCTGCGCTGGCCTGTGCCCGCAGCCCGATGGGACGGCACTTTCGACTCTTTCTACTTCTCGCGTTGACAGCCGTAAACGCGCTTCGTGCGCAACAGCCCTCGTTCCGCGTCTTCAGCACCCAGGATCGCCTGGTTCGGAATTGGGTGACCAAGATCCACCGGGACTCCAAGGGGTATCTCTGGTTTTGCACGGTGGAGGGAATCTCGCTTTTCGACGGTTACCGGTTCACCAACTTCTCTACCAGGGACGGCCTGCCGAGCCGGCTGGTGTCCGACATGATCGAGACCGGGCAGGGGGACTACTGGTTCGCCACCGGCGCCGGCCTGGCGCGATTCCACAAGGACCATGGGAATGCTCCGGCCTTCGACGTCATTCGTGTCGGCGACAGTAAGGAGTCCAATGATGTCCAAGAGCTGTACGAGGGTCACGATGGAACCATCTGGTGCGGTACGGCTGCGGGACTCTACAGCTTCCGGCCCCAGGATGGGGAAGCCGGTCCGCACGTAGCGCCGCTGGATGCTGCGATCTCCCCGGAAGTGCTGGCTCTGGCGCAAGATTCGCGGCAAAACCTCTGGGTGGCCACGCCCCAAGCCCTTCTTCGGCGCCATCCCAACGGAGAAATTGATTCCCTACCGATCCCCAGTCTCATAGCGCGCATCAACTCGATACTGGTCAACGGGCATGACCGCTTGTGGGCCGGCGGCTTCGGCCTGGCAGGCGTTGACACCAAGACCGAACCGCCGAATTCGCGTTTTGCCGGTTTTGGGGATGGGCCTGGATCCTGGAGGGCGCCGGGAGCGCCTCGGTTGGTAGTCGCATCAACATGCGGTTGCTTCCCGTGGGCTATTCGCCTACACTGCATTCGTGTCAGAGGCGATCCAAGTGGCGCTGGTGGAAGATCAGGTGGGCACCCGCGAAGGGCTCAGCCTCCTGATTGGTGGCTCGCCGGGATTCGAGGTTTGCGGGGCATACGGCTCGATGGAAGAGGCCTTCCCGGGCATTCAGAGCAGTCCCCCGGACGTCCTGCTGGCCGATATCGGGCTGCCGGGCATGTCAGGCATCGAGGGTGTGCGGCGCATTCACGAGCAGTCGCCCGAGTTGCCCATTCTGATGTTGACGGTTCACGAAGACAGCGACTCGATCTTTGACGCGGTCTGTGCCGGTGCCTGCGGCTACCTGCTCAAGGAGACTCCACCAGAACGTCTGATCGAGAGCATTCGGGAATTGCACAGCGGGGGCGCGCCGATGTCACCCGGAATTGCGCGCAAGGTGGTGCTGATGTTCCAGAAGACTGCGCCCCCGAAACAGGAGGATCTGCAACTCTCTACCCGCCAGTTGGAGATTCTGCGGATGCTGGCGGAAGGCCACAGCTATAAGACCTGCGCGGACTCCCTGAACGTCGGCTTGGACACGGTACGCTCGCACGTGCGCAAGATTTACGAGCGGCTGCACGTGCACTCGCGCTCGGAGGCCGTGTGGAAGGCGCTCCAAGAAGGACTCTTGCGCCGGGGAAAAGGCAGCCATTCCTGAGCTGCGTCACATGCAAGAAGGCAGAGCCCATAGTAGCCTGCGCAGAAGACTCGGCATTCTGCGCAAGCCCGGTTCAGCGGAGGCCATTCGCTTTCAGATGGTAGTCAACTACGTTATGGAGCAATCGCGACGCATGGGCCGGTGTTGCAATCCAGCATGTACCCCGTCAAAGTAAATACGGCAGTAAGGCCCTCCGTCGGCGGGTTTCTGCCCAGGATGACGGATGGCCTTGGGAATTGCCCAGTATCGTAGGACAGAAGCGTCGACTGGTCAAACACAAAATAGTTTAAGCCCGCTGAATTGCCCGTGAATGTGACAGGCATAAATATACTACCGCCGTTGCCCAAGTTAAGCACCGCCAAAATTAGAGTGCCGTCCGGCAGGTCTTCGGCTATTTGTCCCGACACATGCGTGATCACGAGGCGCTTCCCAGGGAGCACCACTGGGAAACTAGCGAGGCAAGAGAGACCTGAAAAGGTACAGATTCGTTGGCTCTGATAAGGGATACGGCCCGGGTCATCCACATTTGACACGAGCGCTGCCCTCACCGCTTGCGCAATGGCGGGACCGACGCTAAATACGCCCACCACCATCGCCAACACGGCGAAACCGGCGGCCATCAAAACGTAGTTTCTGAATCGATTCATCGAATTCTCCCGTTTGGTGTCTTGAATTTCCATTCCAGCAGATAAGGTCCAAGGCGAAATGCAACTCCTCACCCTGAAGCGAGCTTGCCGAGTCTCGTGAAGCCGTCGGCTAGCGAAACCAGGTTCCCGAAGTCCAGCGACTGGGCCCAGGACATCAGGGGGCCTGCCTGCCGCTCGATCCGTTTCAGTGCCACAATGCCCACCGTCAGTTGCCTGTCCATGAAATCTCTCCGAGTGTGCGCGCTGAAATAACTTTACAGAGAGAGTGAACCCGAGGGTAGTCGCATAAACATGCGGTTGCCGCTTTCTGCGGCCTATATCGCCGGTTCTTCCCCATCGCATGTTTATGCGATTGAACGGAACCGGCCGCCAGCCTAACATAAATCAGCACCGGAGGGGCTCGCCGATGCGGAACGGACCTCAAAAATCATGACCAAGCGTTTGTTGGCGATCATTGCGACTGCATTTGCTGCTGGAGTTGGACAATCTCAGGCAGGGATCATCTCTTTTACCGGCGATCTACGGACCGATGCCACCTTTATCTCTTGCGGAAACGGCTGCACCCTGGGTGCGGGCAACTCCGATTCCGATTATGCGCAGTGGGCTGCCGTCGAACGCGACTTCACCGTAGCGGCATCTTCGATGGTTCAAGCCATCACCTTCAGCTATGGTGGAGGCACAAACGGACACGGCTTGGCAATCGGTCCAGGGGGCTTCGAGCCATACTTGAGCCTCTTCGATGCTTCGGGAGTCTTTCTGGCATCCACACTTTTCGGAGTTACCTGCCCGCCTGGCGCGAACATCAACATCGGTTCCGGCCAATGCTTCGATGTCCTGCTCGACGCAGGTGTTCTCGGGCCCGGCAATTACGCCATTACCCTTAGCGCATTCGAGAATATGTCGTTTGCCGAGAACTCGGGCGTGGGTAGTCTGGCGGACGGGTTTACGGGACTCGGCAACCTGGCTCCCGGCGAGGATATGCACTACGCTTTTGACGTGACTCTTCAGGACGCGTCCCCGTCTCCGGTCCCGGAACCCGCGAGTTTGGGTCTGATGGGTTGCGCCGTTTTGCTGGTGTTCCTAATGGCCAGAAAACGAACTGGAAACTCAACACAAAGGAGATCTAGATGAATCGTTTCAGACACTATGTTTTGATGGCGGTTGGTTTCGCCGTGTTGGTAATGGTGGTGGGCATTTTTAGCGCGGGCCCCGCCATCGCGCAAGCGGTCAGAGCGGCGCTCGTGCAGAACCGGGATGAACCGGCGCGGCAGCCGTTCAAACTTCAAGTGACGGGCGGCTTTTCTGGCGAGCAGTGGAAAGTCCCAGCACAAAAGCGCTACGTCATCGAACAGTACTCAATGCTCTGTAGCGTCGATAGGGCTAATGGTGGGGCGTTGGGTGACGTATCCGTCACTGTCGCCAATGGCCTCGGCGCTTCCGTAGAGGACCATGCATCCGCGCCTCACTCCATTGACTTCAGTAACATCAACCCCAGTCAAATAAAATGGGCGGCGAGCGCAACTACACGCTTGTATGCGGACCCGGCCGACTTCATCACCCTAGAAGGGACGCCCAACGGCATTGCGAGTGGCGCTGGCGCTCACTCTTGTGTGGGCAGTGTATCCGGCTACGCGATCGATTTGCCCTAACCGGCGACCGGGAGAGGATTTGCAGCCGAAGGGGAATCACCGTGGTGCTCTCTTGGCGTATGAATATGCGATGCCCCGATTTGCAGTATCCTGAAGACCTGCGCTGGCCTGTGCCCGCAGCCCGATGGGACGGCACTTTCGACTCTTTCTGCTTCTCGCGATCGCCACTGCCCACTCGCTTCGTGCGCAACAGCCCTCGTTCCGCATCTTCAGCACCCAGGATGGCCTGGTTCGGAATTGGGTGACCAAGATTCACCGGGATTCCAAGGGATATCTTTGGTTTTGTACCGTCGAGGGAATCTCGCTGTTCGACGGTTACCGGTTCACCAACTTCTCCACCAGGGACGGCCTGCCGAGCCGGCTGGTGTCCGACATGATCGAGACCGGGCGGGGGGACTACTGGTTCGCCACCGACGCCGGCCTGGCACGATTCCATAAGGACCATCGGGATGCTCTGGCCTTCGACGCAATTCGCGTCGGCGACAGCAAGGAGTCCAACAAGGTCCAAACCTTGTATGAGGGTCACGATGGAACCATCTGGAGCGGCACGCTCGCGGGACTCTACAGCTTCCGGCCCCAGGATGGGGCAGCTGCTCTACGCCTGACGAAGCTGGATAGTTCGGGTCCCCTGGCCGTGCTCGCGCTGGCGGAGGATTCGCGGCGAAACCTCTGGGTGGCCACACCCCTCGTCCTCTTTCGGCGCCGGCCCAACGGAGAGATTGATTCCCTCCGGGTTCCCAGTCGCCTGATGCGCATCACTACACTGCTGGCCGACGCGCATGACCGATTGTGGGTCGGCGGCTTCGGACTGGCAGGCATTGACACCAAATCCGAACCGCCGCGGGTATTGCGGCCCGAGGAGATTCCCGACAAGACGCCGGGCTTGATCAGTGCCCTTTACCAGGGCGAGCGCGGCGAGATCTGGATTGGCAGGAGCACCGGATTAGTCCGATTGCGTCCGGACGCCTCGCCGCCGGACGTCCTCTCCTATCCGCCTTCCGATGCATTTCCGATCGAGCACGTAGGGGCCATCGGACAAGACGTCAGGCACAATCTCTGGCTCGCAGTGGGTACGCTGGGGCTGGTCCGAATCGCGGCGGGGTCGTTTGAACTCTTCACTCCCGCCGATGGTCTGGAGTCGGCCGAGGTGTTTGGCCTGGTGGAGAGCCTCCGGGGGACTCTTTACGCAATCACGGGGCAGTGGACACTCAATGAACTCCGTGGCGGCCGCTTCGTTCCGATCCCGCTTCGGGTGCCGAGTTCCGGGGGTGGTACCTGGGGGATAGGCCAGACCCTTGTGCAAGATCGTGAGGGCGCCTGGTGGGCGGCTAGCGGCGCGGGGGTTGCACGATATGCGGCCGCCACGGACCCCCGCGATCTGAAGGGGAAGCCACCCGAACGGGTCTATTCCGTTCGCGACGGGCTGCCCAGTTCGATGATTCTGCGAGTTTTCCAGGACTCGCGCGGCGACATTTGGGCCGGGACCACGGATGGTGTGGGACATTGGAACCGCGCCACCAACCGATGGCGAGGCTTTCGAACCACCGACTTGATCCCAGGATCCACAAGCACTGCTGCAGTGCATTCCTTCGCGGAGGACAGCTCCGGCAACGTGTGGGCCGGCATGTACCCGAGCGGCCTGGTTCGTTTTCGCGGACCCGGCTGTGAGCTGATCACCCATGAAGTTCCCCGCGGCGCCATCAATTCGCTACTTTCCGATAGCCAGGGACGATTGTGGATCGGATCCAGCCAGGGTGGTGTCGGGCGCATGGACCATCCCACAGAGACCGCACCACGGATCCAGAGCTATGGCCTGGAACAGGGGCTTTCGAGCGAGCACGTATTTTCCCTGGCTGAGGACGATGGGGGGCGGATTTATGTGGCAGGCGGGCGCGGCGTGGACAGACTGGATCCCAAGACCGCAACCTTGCACCATTACACCTCCTCGAGCGGTCTTCCGCCAGGGGACACGCAGTTCCTCTTCCGCGATCGCCACGGCAGTATCTGGTTCGCTTCGTTCTATGGCCTCGCGCGCTACCGCCCCGAACCGGACCAGACTTTGGAGACGCCTGCCCCACTCGTTCGCGCACTGCGCGTGGGAGGCGACCCGTTTCCGATTTCGGAGACGGGAGAACCCGCGGTGACCGGCATGGAACTGACGCCGGGGCATAACAGTCTGGAAGTCGAATTCCGCGCGTTACACTTCGATATCGGCGAGGCTCTTCGCTACCAGTACTGGCTGGAGGGCGCCGACACCGATTGGAGCAAGCCCTCGGATGACCAGACGGTGCGCTATGCCAACCTCGCTCCGGGCCGTTACCGCTTCGCGGTTCGCAGCATCACCGAGTCGGGCCAAATCAGCACCGGGCAGGCGACTCTGACGTTCCAGGTATTGCCCGTTTTCTGGCGGAGAAGCTGGTTTCTGGGGATGGCGATGCTGGCCATCGTGAGCGGAGCGGTGTCCTTGCACCGGTATCGCCTGAATCATCTGCTGGCCCTGGAGCGGGTGCGTACGCGTCTGGCGACCGATCTCCACGACGACCTGGGAGCCGGCCTCGCCGAAATTGCCATCCTGAGCGAAGTCGCCAAGAGGCAGGAGCGTCCCCGGACCATGGAATTACTGGATGGCATCGCCGGGCGAGCGCGTGCTCTGCGCGAATCCATGACCGATATCGTTTGGACGGTAGACCCGCGCGAGGATTGCCTGGCCGACCTGGTGCTGCGATTGCGCCAGACTGCCTTCACCATGCTCGAAAGCGACGAGCGGAGCGTGGAGTTTCTGGCCCCTGGCGACGAACAGCTTGAGATAGAACTGGCGCCTGCCGTGCGCCGCCATGTGCTGCTGTTTTTCAAGGAAGTGGTCACCAACGTGGCGCGCCACGCGGAGGCCACCGCTGTCCGTGTTGAGATCCAAGCCGGCCGCGGTCGCTTGCGGATGTCGATTCGCGATAACGGCCGAGGCTTCGATCCTCAGCAGCCCCGTTCCGGCTATGGCCTCAAGGGCCTGCACTATCGCGCCGGCGAACTGCGCGGCGCCTTGCGCGTGGAATCGGTCAAGGAGCGTGGAACCGAGATCGAACTGAGTCTTCCGCTGTGAAGTGTGCGATAACAATTATATCCTGAGCTAAAGATATGACGAAAAAACTGCTAACCCTACTGGCGCTGGCCATTCCGGCCCTCGCCCAAGCCACGGTCAAAGACGCCTTGGTGAAACACTGGAAGGTCACCACGGATTTCACCATAGCGGTAGCCAAGCAGATGCCCGCCGACTCCTACGGCTTCCGGCCGGTCCCCGCGGAACTCAGCTTCGGCGCGTTGATGGTCCAGATCGCCGGCGCGAATCTGAGCGCTTGCAGCCAGGCCAGCGGGATGCAGGGGCCTGCTGTCCCGGAGAAGCTTTCTCAAGCCCTGAGAGACGAGAGGATCGATATCGACAAGGACGCGGCCGTGCAGTTTCTGACCGATACGTTCAAATTCTGCAATGACGCGGTGGCTTCCATGACCCCCGAGAAACTGGATGCGGTGGTCGGCAGAGGAACCCGCAAGATGACCGGCTTCGAATGGTTGTGGGCGTATTTCACCCACACCGCGCACCACCGCGGGCAGGCGGAGGTCTACCTGCGGCTCAAGGGCATCACCCCGACGACGTACACCTTCTGAAATCTGGATAGTTCCTGTGTTGTGCTGTGGCGTTCTTCGGCCGCACCGCGGCGCTAAACTCGAATACTGCCTCAAAAAACTCGTTCGACCGGAGGCTTTCCCTTGCGATTCGTTACCATTCACAGAGCAGGCTACAACGAACCCGGCATTTGGTTTGACGATCGGGTGATCGGCCTTCGAGGCGCCGGGTTCGACGATGTGATATCGGTGATCGCGGGCGGCGCCGACGCCATGGACCGCGCCCTGCGCTGGATCGACAGGCCACCCGCCGGCGAGACGCTCGACCCGCAGACCACCAGATTGGCGGCCCCCATTCCCAGACCGCCCAAGATCATCTGTATCGGGTTGAACTATCGCGATCACGCCGAGGAGGCCAAGATGGCGATTCCCGCCGTGCCGACGGTCTTCGCCAAGTTTCCGACCGCCGTGACCGGGCACCGCCATCCCATCGTGCTGCCCAAGAACTCCACCAAGCCGGACTACGAAGCCGAGTTCGCCGTTGTGATCGGCAAGGGCGGCCGCCACATTCCCGAAGCGCGCTGGCGGGACCACGTCTTTGGCTATACCATTTTCAACGACGTCAGCGCGCGCGATTTCCAGATGGCCACCAGCCAGTGGATGATCGGTAAGACGTTCGACACTTTCGCGCCCATCGGCCCCGCCATTGTGACCGCTGACGAAATCGAGGACCCGCACCATCTGGCCATCTCGCTTACGTTGAGCGGCGAACTGATGCAGGACTCCAACACCAGCAATCTGATCTTCAAGGTCCCGCAGTTGATCGCCTACTTGTCGAGCGTTTTCACGTTGGAACCCGGTGATATCATTGCCACCGGCACACCCCCCGGCGTCGGTTTCGCGCGCAAACCCCCTCGCTGGCTGAAACCCGGAGATGAAGTGGCCGTACGGGTGGAGGGGATCGGCGAGTTGGTGAACCCCGTGGTGGCAGAGCCGTAGCGCCCCGAGGCCGGATTTGGCTTCGTGCCAGCAGGTTGGGAGTTCGAGTGCTGAGGGCGCACCAATACTTGCAGTCCCACGCAAGCTGTTCCAGAACTAACGCGCTCGCAGAGGCCGCTTTGAGGGCGCGATTCCAGTCGCCAGCCGCTCTGCTTTGCCCTGTCTTTAAGGTCCTGATAGATGGCACGCAAGTCATAGTTGAATTTGGCGGCGTGAGCTTCTCGAACCTTCCGGACTTCCTCAACGATCGGATCCAACCACATGTCCTTATCATCCCATGAGCTCTTCCGGCGTACAAATGATTGGTGCTTCGTACCCCCGTGAGGCGCAGGTTGAAACCACAGCGTGCCATATCTGAGCATTCGCCATGTGCCGGCAATTCCAGGTCAGTAAGTAGTCGACTCCGTGGACCGTGGCGATCGCAATGTGCAAGGCATCTTCTGAAGCGGTCTTCGGATGCGCTGCCACAATTAGATCCCTGCTTGGCCGAGCAACGAGGTAGCTGACGATGGTTGTCTCGATGCAAACCGTCGAATTCATCATGTTGGACGACGCACCATGGCAAGGCTACCACGTTGCTGTGCCCGCAATACCTCCTTCGCTCACGCTCCTGCGCACAGTACGCTTGTCAATAAGTAAAGAATGCTTGACATTATGCTCAGCTTGCTTTACTATTCAGGCATGACTACAGAATTGAAACCGACCCCTTCAAGACGACACGTTCTGGAGGGTTGCGGACGGCCCTCTGGCCGACAGATATTCTGGGTGATCCTTTTTGGCGCGACACTCTCACTTGGCGGAGCCGTGTTGCGGCTGTTGACCCTACCGGCCGCCGTCCGATATCTGATCCCCGCGGTTCCGCTCTTCGCCGGAGTGCAATATGTGCGGGTATTGGTGAGCGACATCCGCCACCAGATGGACGAGTTGCAGCTCCGCATCTACCTGGAGGCCGCGGCCGTGGTGGTTTGCGGCCTCTTCCTTCTCATGATCACCTACCCCCTGCTGCAGGCCGCCAACCTCGTGGGTCCGCTCGACTATTTCGTGGTGTTGGTCCTGATGGTGGTCCTCGGCATTATGGGGTACATCAGCGGCGTCAGGCGGTATCGATGAAGAACCGGTTGCGCGTCTTGCGCGCCGAACGCGAGTGGTCGCAGGCGGACCTGGCCGCCCGCCTGCGAGTGTCGCGCCAGACGGTGAATGCCATAGAGACCGGGAAGTACGATCCCAGCCTGCCGTTGGCCTTTGAGATGGCCGAATTGTTCCAGATGCGAATCGAAGAAATATTCCGGCCGGACGAGAAACGTCCGGAGGAAGTAGCCGAGAAACAGGAAAGAGGTATGAGATGAACACAAAACGCGTAGCACACCGGGTCGCGATTGCGCTGGCCCTTGCGGCCCTGAGCGGGGCCGCCTTTAGCCAGAGCGGGCCTCCCACGGATCTTGTGGGTGACTGGAAAGCATCGCTGGAGGTCAACGGAACGAAGCTGCGTCTGGTCTTCCACGTTACCCAGACGGAGTCCGGGCCTGTGGCGTCTTTCGACAGCCTGGATCAGGGCGCGTTCGGACTGCCGGTGGATTCGGTTCTCCGGGACGGCACGCGTCTGCACTTCGAAATGAGCAAACTGAGCGCTCGCTTCGACGGGGAGTGGAATCCCTCCACTCTCCAGTTCGAAGGCCAATGGCAGCAGGGCTCCAATCGGTTCCCGCTGAGTTTGAAACGCGCGCCGGCCACCGCCGTCGTGCCCAGCCTGCCCATGTCCGATGAAGACCGGCAGTTCCTGTTGGGATACCTGAAGAAGACGGAGGATGGCGTAATCCGGTCCATTGCGCACCTTAGCGCGTCGCAATGGACCTACAAGCCGGACCCCAGCCGCTGGTCGATCGAGGAGTGTGTGGAACATCTGGTCCTGGAGGAGCGGACGCTGTTCCCTGCGATAACCCAGAAGGTGGTCAAGATTCCACTGCCGGATGGCCAGGCCCGGGCGAACCGGGAGCAGGATGAACGGATCATTCAGTTCATGACGGACCGCAGCCAGAAGGTCAGCGCCGGCGAGTCCGTGGTTCCTCACGGCAAACTGGCGACGGTGGAGGAAGGCATCGCGCAGTTCTCAAAAGTCAGGGGAGATACCATCGAGTGGGTGCGCACCACGCAGGTGGATTTGCGCGGGCATGGCACCGCCAACCCCAGCTTGCATTTCCTGGATGCCTATGGATACCTGGTTCTGCTATCGGCTCACTCGGCCCGCCACACCGCCCAGATGGAGGAAGTCAAAAACGCTCCAGGCTATCCGAAATAGGCCGATCGCGCTATGGCCGCTGGATTGAGCGCTCCACGGTCGCCGCACGGACCAGCGCCGCGAGGCGGGAGCTACGTCCTGTCTCCAGGCTCTCGCGAGACGCGGCGATCATCTCATCCCGGTCAGTCTTGCTCCAGTCGATCGGAAATCCGGCTTTCACGCCCAGTTCACGAATGAACTCGCGCTGGGCTCGCCCATTCCCGTCCCGGAACGGATGAACGGCGTTGATCTCGCCCAGATAGAAGCCGGCGCGAATGGCGAACCACTCGATGCCGGTTCCCGCAAGATAGTTCTCACCCGGTAACTTCCGAAGGATCGCCTGCAATGCCGGGTCGACGAATTGGGCGGCTGCAAACATTGCGCCGCTCTTGGAAATATTGACGGTGCGGAACTGGCCGGCCCACGGATAGACGTCCTGAAAGATG
Organism: Terriglobia bacterium; assembly: GCA_020073365.1. Classification (GTDB taxonomy): domain Bacteria; phylum Acidobacteriota; class Terriglobia; order Bryobacterales; family Bryobacteraceae; genus JAIQFL01. The sequence continues at coordinate 12,663 of JAIQFL010000037.1, forward strand.
TATCGGTGGATGGCTTTAAGGTGCGCGGCGTCGAACCGTCCCTCCAGTGGAGCGGCATCCGCCGCCACGAGGCGGGCTACCGTCGCGTTGGCTTCGAAAGCTGCCAGGCGTTGGGGATCGCGAATGTCGGGGATGTTCCGAAGGACGTCAGTCCCCGGGTACGTGTACGGGTCCAAACTCCCGGGCATTCAGCTCTCGAATCTCCGTACCCATTTGCTCGATCGTCAATTCGCCAGACACGTACCGGTCGAAGATCGACTTCGCGGCTTCGGTTGGCTCCAACCCTTCCAGTCGCGCCGAGGCTGTCGCGCGCTCGACACGCGCCAAGCGTTCAGCCTTCTCCTCTTCGACAGTTCGCATCATCGTGAAGGACGCCAACTAACTCATATTTTACTATGGAACCGCGCTATTCCATTTAAGTGCGTATCTGGATTCCTTCACAGCTCCGGGGAACGCCTTTCGCGAGCGCAGGCCCTCGGCAACACCGCAACAAGCGGATAGTCTTGGGCGGGCAGGGAACCGTACCATAGGGATATGGAAATCGACTGGGACCGGGCGTCAGCGTCTTTAACGGACCTTGGGTTCGCCGAACTGCCTCAAATGCTGTCTGCGCGGGAGTGCCAGGATCTCATCGCCTTGTACCCGCGGGAGGAGCTTTTCCGCAGCCGCATCGATATGGCCCAGTACCGGTTTGGCAAGGGCGAGTATCAGTATTTTCGCTACCCGCTCCCGCCCCTCGTCGAAGAACTACGCCAACGCCTTTATCCAAGGTTGGCGGCAGTGGCCAACACCTGGGCCGGACTCTTCCAGTCTGACGATCGCTTCCCGGACACACTCGACGCCCTGCTGGAGCGATGCCATGAACGAGGCCAGACGCGACCCACGCCGCTGATGCTGCGCTATGGCGCGGGCGATTTCAACTGCCTGCACCAGGACATCTACGGACAGGTGGCCTTTCCGTTTCAAGTCGTGTTTTTTCTTTCGCAGCCTCACGAGGAGTACTGTGGCGGAGAGTTTCTCCTGGTGGAGAATCCTCCCAGGGCCCAGGCAATGGGCCGCGCCCTGCGGCCCAACCGCGGCGACGCGGTCATCATCACCACGCGCCATCGCCCGGCCACGGGCAAACGCGGCGTCTACAAGGTTGCTGTCCGCCACGGTGTCAGCCCGGTAACCGCGGGCCAGCGATGGACCATGGGCATTATTTTCCACGACGCGGCATGAGTCACACCTTTTCGATCCCGGTCGAGCCTCCGTATCCATGGGAGTCCATCCTGCGGTACTTGACGTATCGCTCGACGCCGCGGTTGGAGACCATCGCCGCGGATCGATATACCAGGCAGACGCCTGCGGGAGTCGTTACCGTCGAATTCGACTCGCCGGCGCAGGCTCTGCGCTGTTCGCCGGAGAGCCCCGCGGAGGGCGTCCGCGAGTCCTCGGACCTGCGGGCGCGCATCCAGCGGCTTTTCGATGCCGGTCACGACCCCAGCCCGGTCGATCGCGCGCTTGGGCGCAGTCCCCTGCTTCGCGCGCGGGTCCGCAAACTGCCCGGCCTGCGAGCGCCGGGCTGCTGGGAGCCTTTCGAGCTGTGCCTTCGCGTGATTCTCGGCCAGCAAGTGAGCGTCAAAGCGGCGCACACGCTGATGGGGCGGCTGGCCGCGCTCTGTCCCAGCCTGTTGCCGGCCCAACTGGCGGCGACCGATATCGGCACTCTCGGCCTGCCCGCCCGCCGTTTGCAGACACTTCGGACCTTCGCGGAACGAGTATCCGCCGGCGATATCCGATTGCATGGGCAGTCCTGGGATGAAGTGGCCGGTCAATTGGCGGGAGTACCGGGTTTCGGGCCGTGGACGCTTGAGTACCTCGCGATTCGGCTGGGAAGGGACGCCGACGCTTTCCCAGTCCAGGACCTCGGCTTGATGCGGGCGACCGGGACCAAGACCCCTCGCGAGCTCGAGAAGCTTGCGGAAGCCTGGCGTCCGTATCGCGGTTACGCGGCCATGTACTTGTGGGCGGTGGAATGAATGTCGAGCCAGGCGAAAGAAACAAGGCCACGAATGACATGAATAAGAAACCGGGTGTGCCAAGATGAAAATGCGTGCGGCTTTCGATCGACTGCCTCGTTCCTCAAATCCTCGATCATCTTCGTTCCACTAACAACCTGGTCGTGGAAGCGCCACCTGGGGCGGGAAAGACCACGCGAGTGCCGCTGGCGCTGCTGGGGTTGTCGGATCGCGAAGTGCTGGTGCTCGAACCCCGTCGCCTGGCCGCGCGCCTGGCTGCGCGGTTCGTCGCCGCCGAACTGGGGGAGAGCGCCGGTGGTACGGTCGGCTACCAGGTGCGGTTCGAGGAGGTCGCCGGTCCTCGCACGCGATTGCGGTTCCTGACCGAAGGGGTGCTGACGCGGCGGCTGCTCTCGGACCCCACGCTCGAACGAGTGTCCGCGGTGGTGCTCGACGAGTTCCACGAACGGCACCTGGAGGGGGACCTGGCGCTGGCTCTTTTGCGAAGGCTCCAGCGGACCGAACGGCCGGATCTGCGGCTGGTGGTGATGTCGGCAACACTGGATGCGAGGCCCATCGCGGAGTATCTCGGCGAGGCGCGGGTCATGCGATCGGAGGGGCGCCAGTACGCGCTCGAAATCGAGTACACGCCGCATTCGGCGGCTGCGCTGGAGCAGCAGGTGGCGGGCGCCCTGGAGCGGTTGACGGCCCACGAACTCGCCGGACACGTGCTGGTCTTCCTGCCGGGCGGCGCGGAGATCCGCCGGGCACAATCGGCATGCGCTGCCTTGGCGCAGCGAAACGGGTGGCTTCTGCTGCCGCTTTACGGGGACCAGTCGCCAGAAGAACAGGACCGTGCGGTGGCGCCCTCCAAGCAGCGGAAGATCATCCTTTCGACCAATGTGGCCGAAAGCTCCATCACCATCGCGGGCGTGAGCGCGGTAGTCGATAGTGGGCTGGCGCGGGTGGCCAGCCATTCCTCGTGGTCGGGTCTGCCGACTCTCGAAGTGACACGCATCAGCCAGGCGTCGGCGAACCAGCGAGCGGGGCGCGCGGGACGCACCGGTCCGGGGCGCGCCATTCGGCTCTATCCGATGGAGGATTTCGTGCGACGCCCGGCGCACGACACTCCCGAAGTGGCGCGGGCGGACCTGGCCCCGGTGACGCTGCTCTTGCACGCTATGGGAGTGGGGCGCCTGGATTCGCTGGAGTGGCTTGACGCTCCGCCGGCGGCGGGCGTGGAGCGCGCCGAGGAACTTCTGGAGCTGCTGGGGGCGCGTGGCGCGACGGGCCGAGAGATGGCGCGCTACCCGCTGCATCCCCGGTTGGGCCGGTTGATCGTAGAGTCCCGGCGGCGCGGAGTGGCGGAGGACGGCTGCACCGTGGCCGCACTGCTCAGCGCAGGCGAGCGCTTGCCGGCGCGCGCTGATCATGCGACTCGCTCCGACCTGCTGGTGCTGATGGAATCCGAGTGGGAGCCCAGGACCGAACAGATGGTCCGGCAGGTACGGCGCATCGTGAGCCAGGGGCCTGGGAAGCGGGGCCGGGGGCCAGGGGCCAGGGGCCGGGGATGCGACACGGGTGACGCGGATGAAGACGCATTGCTGATCTCGGTGCTGGCGGCTTTCCCGGACCGGGTGGCGCGGCGGCGCCAGGGCAGCGAGCTTCAGCTTGCCACGGGAGGACCGGCGCAGCTTGCGCCATCGAGCACCGTAACCGCGGCCGAATTCCTGGTGGCCGTGGAGGCCGAGGACCGGCGCGATCAGAAGATGCCCCTGGTGCGGGTCGCGAGCGGCGTCGAGCCGGGTTGGTTGCTGGATCTATTTCCGGATCGGGTGCGCGAGGTTCGCCGCGTGGAATGGAACCGCGCGGCGGAGCGGGTGGAGAGCGTCAGCGCCCTGCTGTTCGGCGAGATCGCAATCGAAGAGAGCCGGGGCGCGCCGGATCTCGAGGAGGCTGCGGCGCTGGTCGCGCAGAAGGCAGTGGAAGCCGGTATCGCGCGTTTCGCGCCCGTCGAAGAGATCGATGCGTTCCTGGCGCGGGTGCGGTTCGCATCGCAGCATGGGCCGGTTCCGGCGCTCGGTCCGGAAGCCGTCGAGAGCGCGCTGCAGCGTCTGACAGCAGGGCTGAAAAGCTTTGCCGAACTGGAGACCGCGGCGCGCGACGGCGGTCTGCTGCGCGCGCTGGAACAGCAACTCCCACCGGCGGCGCGGCGGCTGCTCGACGAACTTGCCCCGGAGCGTATCCGGCTGGCGCGCGGGCGGCAGGTGCGCGTGAACTATGAAGCCGGTCAGCCGCCCTGGATCGCATCGCGGTTGCAGGACTTTTTTGGAATGCGGGAAACGCCCGCCGTGGCGCGGGGCGCGGCGCCGGTGGTGGTGCGGCTGCTGGCGCCCAATCAACGGCCGGTGCAGACGACCAGCGACCTGGCAGGCTTCTGGCAGCGCTTGTATCCGCAGGTGAGAAAAGAGCTGGCCAGAAGATACCCCAAGCACGCCTGGCCCGAGAATCCGCTGTGACACGGGCATGCTTGCCTGTGTTGGGTGGATGAACGGGCTCATGAAGTGGCCAGTAACTCCAGGATGGCGTGGGAGGGGACGCGAATGCGCTCGGGAGCGTGGGCCAAGATAGAAGACAGCTTGCGCATCGCGAAATCCAGGAGGAAGATGCCGAGCAGCGTCCGGAGTTGCTCCGGATTCTGCGGCAATAACGCGGAGACGCCCGGGGTCGCCAGGTAGGCCGCCAGGAACTCGGCGCTGACCAGCCGGTACCACAACTTGGCCCACGCCTCCAGGGCGTTCAGGGACTCGGGCTTCGGAATCACGCCGGGCGCTTCTCCGAAGAGCACTCCATGCGAGGCGTGGTAGAAGGAGTCCAGCATGCCGGCAACATCCTCGAGCGGCGAGCGCTTGATGCGCCGTTCGCTCTGCGGGCGGGCCAGGTCGCCCTCGAAATCGATCATCACGAAATCCTTCCCGGTGTAGAGCACCTGCGCCAGATGATAATCGCCGTGGATGCGAATGCGTGCCGCGTTGATGCGCTGGTCGCGCAGAAAACGGAGCTTATCGTTAATCGCCGGGTGCCGCTCCAGGACGGCCTGCGCGTCCGCACGCACCTCTTCGGGCAACCTTTCGAGGCTCCCGCGAAGCAGGTCGCAGGTTCGTCCCATGCGCGCCAGCATACCGTGGTAGAGGCCCAGCCGGTAGAAATCGGTGAACGGCTCGGGGGCGAACGCCGGATCCTCGGCACGAGTGGCGGGCGCCGCGTGTAGCTCGCCGGTGCGCCTGCCCAGCAGCCGGACGATCTCCAGGTACGACCCGATCAGGTCCTGTGCCCACTCATCCTCCGACGGGGCATCCGCCGGTCCCGACTGTCCCCGAGCGAGGGCATGCTCGTAGAACATGCCCAGGTGATCGAGCGTATATTGCCACGCATCGGTGCTGTGCCTTACGAATCCATGCAACAGGGCCACCGTGACGGGCTCGCCCGAACCGCGATACTCCAGCGTGCCCGCCAGGGGCGCCGCGTTCGGAAAGCCCGCCTGAGTCAGCATGGCGTCGATTTCGCGCTCGGGATGTGGGCCTTCATCCACGCGGCGCAGAACCTTCAGCGCAAAACGGTCGCCATAGAAGAGGGTGGTATTGTCCTGTTCGACTTTGGAGAGGGACGGCTCCAGCGGCGGCCGGCCGTCACCCCACAGCGCACGGAAGGCGCGAGTGTGCGAGGCCAGCAGTTCACCGCGCTCACCGGCAAAGCGGCGGCGCCGCAGAATGCCACCCAACAGCTCATCCGCGAAGTCGCGATTCTGCAGCGCGCTGTACAGTACGCCGGTGGTCCCGTCAGCGGCCTGCAGGTGCGCCAGGACCCACTGGAAATCGGCGCCATCCCGGGTGGCGACCGATAGTGGCAGGGTATAGAATTCGGGCTCGCCATCGGTGTACTCGACCCGGATCAGGAGCAGATACGATCTCGATTTGGGGAACTGGACGACTTCATGGATCTGCGCCAGCCGGATGGTACGGTTCTGGCCGCGGAACCAGTGCCGCTCCCGCAGGAAGTACGGCAACATCCCGTTCAAGTTGGCGCGCGCCGAGCCGGTAAACACCTGCTCCCAGGAATGGACCGCGAGGGTGGGCGGCTCGCCCGTGCGGATGCGCAGGGTCTCCTGGCGGGCCTCCTTCGGCTGTAACGCGAACCAGTAAAAAGCGTGCGGCCCGAGCGACAAGAAGTAGGGGCGATCGGCGATGGCGGGAAACTCGCTATGGCCGAGCAGTTCCATGGGCACCAGCCCGCGGTACTTCGCCAGATCGAGCTCCAGGCACTGGGCGAATCGCGACAGGTTGGCGACCACCAGCACGCGTTCCTCTTCATAGGCGCGTACGAATGCCAGGATGCGCCGGTTCTCGGGATACAGAAAATCGAGGCTGCCGCGTCCCATGGCCCGCGACTGTTTGCGCTGCGCCAGCATGCGCTTCATCCACCAGAGCAGGGAGTGCGGATTGTTCTGCTGGGTTTCCACGTTGATGGCTTCGTAGTGGTACTCGGGGTCGATGTTGACCGGCAGGTACAGCTTCTGCGGATTGGCGCGAGAGAAACCGGCGTTGCGGTCGCCGCTCCACTGCATGGGAGTGCGCACGCCGTTGCGGTCGCCCAGGTAAATATTGTCCCCCATGCCGATCTCGTCGCCGTAGTAGATCACGGGCGTTCCGGGCAGCGAGAACAGCAGCGCGTTCATCAGCTCGATGCGGCGGCGATCGTTCTCGAGCAGCGGAGCCAGGCGGCGGCGAATCCCCAGGTTGATCCGCATGTGGCGGTCCTGCGCGTACACGCGGTACATGTAGTCGCGCTCCTCATCGGTGACCATTTCCAGCGTCAACTCGTCGTGGTTGCGCAGGAACAGCGCCCACTGGCAGGCGTCGGGAATGGGCGGCGTCTGCTGCAGGATCTCGGTGACGGGGTAACGGTCCTCCATGCGGGTGGCCATGAAGAGCCGCGGCATCAGAGGGAAGTGGAACGCCATATGGCACTCGTCGGCCGCTCCGAAATAGGCGATGGCGTCCTCCGGCCACTGGTTGGCCTCGGCCAGGATCATGCAGCCGGGGTGACGGGAATCGATGTGGGCCCGCAGATCCTTGAGGAACGCGTGCGTCTCCGGGAGGTTCTCGCAATTGGTGCCCTCGCGCTCGAAAAGGTAGGGCACGGCGTCCAGGCGCAGACCGTCAACACCCATATCGAACCAGAAGTCCATGGCGTTTAGCATGGCGGTGCGGACTTCGGGATTGTCGAAGTTCAGATCCGGCTGGTGTGAATAAAAACGGTGCCAGAAGTATGCCTTGGCAACCGGATCCCACGTCCAGTTGGAGGTTTCGAAGTCCTTGAAGATGATGCGGGCGTCGTTATAGCGCTCCGGCGAGTCGCTCCAGACGTAGAAGTTGCGCCAGCGCGACCCTGGCGCAGCGCGGCGCGAGCGTTGGAACCAGACGTGTTGGTCGGAGGTGTGGTTGAGGACCAGTTCCGTGATGACGCGCAGGCCGCGAGTGTGCGCTTCGCGCAGGAAGTCCTGGAAATCGCGCAGCGTGCCGTAGGCCGGATGCACGCCGGCGTAGTCGGAGATGTCGTATCCATCGTCGCGCCACGGCGAGGGACAGAAGGGCAACACCCAGATGGCGGTCACGCCGAGGTCTTGCAGGTAGTCCAGCTTTTGGGTGAGGCCGGCGAAGTCGCCCATGCCGTCGCCGGAGCCATCGGAGAATGCGCGGACGTGGACTTCATAAATTATCGCGTCTTTGTACCAGAGCGGATCGGGTTCCAGCAGTAGAGGTTTAGGCATTGTTGGGGCGCTGGCATCGGGCCGGAATACCGGCACTCGTATGCGTTTTTGCGTAGCACGCTACGTGCCTCAGTTCACGGCTTGCGCGGCGGGGGGTGTGTTTCCGAACAATCGCCACAGGACCGAGCCCGGGTGGCGGGTGGGAGAGGTGGGGGGTGGAGCAGGTCTCGGCCCCGACCGGCTGTTACCGGGGGGCTGAGTGTTCGCAAATGGGGCTGGGTTCGTGTGGTAGGCCGCGGCGTGCAGGCCATCCGGACTCGGGGCCACACCAATTCGCCTGCGGGACCGTCCGTCCCATCAGCGGTCCGTTTCTAACCTTCCCCGCCGCAAAACGTCCTTTGCTTTCGGTCGCGCGCCGGGAAGCGAACGTGCACTCTGCCGAGCACCCCGACCTTGAGAATAAGAAGGCAGACGAAAGCGTCTGCCCCACCCGAGAGGGAAAAGGGGAGATCGAGCCATGCTGTCCAAGGATTTTATCTACGCCGCGCGGTCGCTCCGCAAGAACGCCGCTTTCACTCTGACCGCCATGGTCACGATCGCGCTGGGAATTGGCGCCAGCGCGGCCATTTTCAGCGTAGTCAACGCCGTGCTCCTGCGGCCGCTGCCCTACACGTCGAGCCGCACGACCTGGCCACCTTCACGGCGATCGCGGGGCTCTTCTTCTCGATTGCCGCAGTGGCCTGCTGGATCCCCGCGCGCCGCGCCGCCGGACTCGATCCGACCAACGCCTTGCGCGAGGAGTAGGGCGCGTCGTCGCCCGGTCGAGGAGCCGCCCTACGAATTCCGTTTGCTACTATACTATCGGAACAGGAACCGTTTCATGACAATCCAACTCGATTGGCCGCGCGCCGTGGTTTCCCGTCTCTCGGAAGAGGCCCGCCAAAGAGGGCTTTCGCTGGATGCCTACCTTTTGTCAGCCGTTCTTCAGCAGAACCCCTCCGACTGAGACTGCGCGCTCTGACAAGACCGTGAAACGCCAGGAATGCGAGGAAACCAGCCGGAGTCACGAGCCCCATAAGGGCCGCCGGTTGAATCTACCCCTGATGAAAGGTAAAGTCATCGGTTCCCTCAGCCGGCGAGACATCTACGATGACCGCGGGATGAGCTATCACTGGTGGATGGCAATGTCCTTGTCTACGCCGCTTCCCTGCGGTTCCCCAACACGAAGCGTCTCGAGCTCTCCTGGAATCGGAAGTTCCAGGGCTTTGCTTTACTCCGCAGGTCTTTGCTCAATTCTATTCCGTTGTGACTAACTCGCGGCGGGTTACCGCGCCGTTCACTCCGCAAGAGGCGCGCTCGTTCATAAATACCGGCGATCGCGATCACCAAGGCTGCGGGTACGGGAGGGAGCGGTAAGGGTTCGGTTGATAGAGCACGAACACCTGCGGGACAGGCTCTCGATCCCGGCCGCCAGAACTGGCGGGCCATCGTCTCGTTGACGATCGCGACGGGAGCACCTGCTGGACTGTCTCAGGTCGGAGATCATCAAAATTGCGAAAGGCCGTGCTGCCGATCCGGCGAACAGAAGGTTAGTCTATCCGCGGCTCAAGATCCTGTCAGGTGGCAAAGGGCGCATGGCACTCCACTCCGAGACCATTTCGCCGCACTCGTAGTTCCGATGAGGGCGGCATTTTGTCGTGGGGCCAGCCTCTCTGGCCACGCAGCAACAAGGGAATCCCCATCAATCAGACACTTACGCCCATAGATCCACGGCAGCGTACTTGCAGCCGAGTCCTGGCACCATGACAAGTCCAAGCCGCCGTCGTCCCGCGATACGCGTGACAGGTCCTACTTCGTTCCGGCTCGGGTCTCATCCCTTCAGAACGGGTATCCTGGTTCTTGTTTGGTGGCACATTTGTGGGAAAAGGAGAATGGAAATGAAACCGAACGCAGCGAAGGTCCTGCTTGGGATAGGTATTCTAGTGCTGTCTCTCCCGATCTCGCGGCCATTGCAGGCGCAGGCCGCTGGAGCCGTTTTGTCCGGCACAATCACTGGCCCCGCGGGAGCAGTCGTTCCCAGCGCCAGAATTTCCGTCAAGAACGTGGCTACGGGTCAAGTAACGGAGGCCCAAACCAATGCGGCGGGGGTCTACAATGTGCCGGATCTCATGCCTGGGGATTACGAGGTCTCCATTCGGGCGGAGGGATTCGGCAGCAAAGCCGTCAACGTGACGCTGGCGGCAGGCGCCAGGCAGACGACGGACGTGGCGCTATCGGCTTCCTCCGGCAATGCCGGGGCGCCTTCACTGGGGGACCTGGGTTTTACTCCGGATCAGACCAAGGGAAGTGCGCAGGAGCAGGCGCGACTCGATAAACGGTCGCGGATGCTCAAGACCCATCAACGGCTGGGTTTGATCACGACTGCTCCTTTGCTCGCCGCGATTATCGCTTCCAACGGCGCCGCTGGCAGGAAGAGCACGGCGTCCGGACGCGAGTTGCATGCCGCTTTGGGAGGTGTGGCGGCGGGTCTGTACTTCACGACCGCGTCCTTTGCCATCTTCGCGCCCAAGGTGCCGGGGACGCCTGTGCGCGGACCCATCCGGCTGCATAAAGCTCTTGCCTGGATTCATGGCCCAGGCATGGTCCTGACCCCCATCTTGGGTGCGCTCGCCTACGAGCAACGAAACCGTGGGGAAAAGGTCCATGGGGCGGCCAGTCTGCACTCTGCCGTGGGCGTCGTGACCGGTGCGGCCTACGGGCTGGCGATTCTCTCGGTATCCATCAAATTCTGAGGAAGGTTATGCACAAGAAATTGCCGGTGGCATTTTTGCTTCTAGCGCCTTCCTGGTTGCTCCCGGCGGACAACCAATGGGTTCTCGAACAATCCACTCTGACGTATCATGTGTCCCACCCGTTGCATCAGATCGACGGCGTCAGCCATGCGGCGAGAGGCAAGGGCGTCTGTCAGGCGGGACAGTGCGATCTTCTGATCGCCGTGCCTGTGAAGTCGTTTGATTCGGGAGATAGCAATCGCGATCTTCACATGATCCAGGTAGCGCGTGGCGCTCAATTCCCGATGGTCACCGTGCGGCTTCGTTTGCCGGAAGACGCAGCCTCCCTGGCAACCATCCACGCCGATTTGGATGTCGAGTTTGCCGGCCAGACCGCGCATTACAAGCAGGTACCTTTCCAACACGTGACGCAAGGAAACCAGGCTCGCATCACAGGAACCATTCCGGCTACGCTATCCGATTTCAAGATCGAACCACCCTCGCTCCTGGCGATCCCCACCAAGAACGAAATACCAATCCGCGTGGAAATGACGTGGCGGCCGATGTGATCTCCCGAATCACAGGCGAGATCTGAGTACTCCGTTTCCGAAATGGGGCGCGCATCGGGATGCCGCGCCCCGATCGGCGCCGGGCCCACAGGGGGGCACCCCGCAAGCGAGGGTATCGAGATACGGGACTAACTGCTGAAGCAATGTGCTTAGGAACTATACAATCGGCGCCCGGTCCATCTCGCGGCCGTAGTGCCAAAGGGAAATCAGCCACGCCGCGACGCACACCAGCAGCACCAGCGGGCTGCTGAAGAAGATCCCCGAGGCGGCCATCGCCATCAAGGCGGCCTGGACCAAGCCAAAGACCATGGCAGCGCCGGTGGAGAATCGCCAGCGTGTTTGGGCGCGCGGGAGGTGGACCGTAGGCTCATGGCCGAGAGCCAGCGCGACCATCGCAGCACCGGTACCGGCAAGAGGGGAGAGCGGCAGCGTCAGAGGAATCGCTACCAGCAGGAAGGCGGCATCCTTGGCGGCCAGTATCTGCCAGCCTCCGAGCGGCAGGAGGCGGTAACGGCCCAGGCCCCCAGCGCCATCCAGACCGAACAGGCACTGCGCGTAGCTCGAGAGCGCCAGCACCACCAACACCGTGATGGCCAGAAACGCTTCCGGCGGCAAGGGCGGGCCCAACAGGCGATACACCAGGACCAGGAGGCTCAGGATCAGGGCGCAGTAGAAATCCAGGGTGGAGAGCATTTCGCGGAGGTTCTTGCGGATGAGCTGATTCAATGGACCCGGAAAATTGGGAACCAGCCTCCACAAGCTCTGCGTGGAAAAGATGCGGAGATCGGAGAGCAGGAAGCCGGCCGCGAACAAACCAGCCCCCAGCGCCCAAAGCCCTGGTGTGATCTTGCCGCGCGCGGCCCACACCGCCAGGGCCACAACCATCCAGGAGACCGGGTTGATCCACGGGCTCACGGCACGCAGCACCCAATGCTCGCGCTTCTCCAGCGGCCATAGAGCGAGCCGCGAGGCGGGGATTTTGCGCAGAGGGTCGGTGCTCAAGGGAAACAGCAGCACCAGCCCCATGATCAGAAAAAGGAAGCCGCCCGCTTCCTGCAGCAGGAAAGCGCTGACCAGGAAAAAATTGTTGCCGGCCACGGACTGGAACGACTTCTGATCGCGGCGGAAGGCTTGCGCGAGGGCCCTTAGGATCGCGAAGACCCGAGCCATTCCAGTTCCTCCACCACGGGCGCTTCCACCAGATCGAAGTAATGCTGTTCGAGCGATTGCGGCAGGTCTCCGGTGGGCGAATCCCACACGATCTTTCCCTTGCGGATCATGACGAGTTGCGTGGCGATTTGCTCCACCACCTGAAGAATATGAGAAGTGAGGAACACCGTGACCCCGCGGTGGGAGATCGACTCCAGCAGATCGCGCATGATCTTGGAGGTTACCGGGTCGATGGCTTCGAAGGGCTCGTCGAGGAACAGGACCCGGGGATTGGGGAGCAGCGCCATGGCGAAGGCGGTCTTCTTGCGCATGCCGTGGGAACAGGATGCGGCAAAAGTGTTGCGGCCGTGGCCGAGGCTCAGAGCGTGGAGCAACTGGTCGGTGCGGGAGCGGGTCTCCTGGCGGCCCACGCCGTAGACGCTGCCGGTGAGGAGCAGGTGCTCTTCCACGGTGAGATCGTCGAACAGCCCGAGGTCTTCGGGGAGGACGCCGATGCGGCGTTTGACTTCCAGCGGCTCGGCCTTCACGTTGAGGCCGCAAACCTCCACCTCGCCGGAAGTCGGGGGGAGCAGGCCGGTGAGCATCCTGACGGTAGTCGATTTTCCGGCGCCATTGGGGCCCAGGAAGGCGCAGATGGCCCCGGCGGAGACCTCAAAGGTGAGCTGGTCCACGGCGGTAAACTCCCCAAAGCGGCGCGTGAGGTTGCGGCACGAGATCATTCTTCTATTGTGCAGGACCGGGCGGGTGGCGCAAAGCTGCTAAAATTCTCGTCACAAAGCCGTTATGGGCATCGTCTTAAAGGGTGTGCAGCCTGCCGAGGAATTCGCTCTGACTCCGGCCCAAGCCAGTGCGGACGACAATAGTCGCGCTACCGGTGCGTGGTTCGACACGATGTTCCGGGACCACTATCCGCGCGTCGTGGGCCTGTTGGCGCGGCTCACGGGCGACCGCGGCCAGGCCGAGGAGATCGCGGCCGACGTGTTTTGCAAGCTCTCGCAGCAGACCGGGCTGCGGCTCGATCGCGAGCAGATGACGCCGTGGCTCTACCGCGTGGCCACCAATGCCGGGCTGGACGGGGTACGTTCCAACTCACGGCGCAAGCGGCGGGAAGAGGCTGCTGGGACGGCGAGTCTACACGCCGCCGCGACCGGCGATGCGCTGCAGGAGATTCTGAAGGAGGAGCGTTGCGTGCGCGTACGGGCGGTGCTCAGCGCGCTGAAACCCAGGGACGCACAATTGTTGTTACTGCGGGCGAACGGACTGTCATACCGGGAACTCGCGGAGACGTTGGGAATCCAGGCAGCGTCGGTGGGCACGCTGCTGGCGCGCGCCGAAGCTGAGTTTGAGCGCAGGTACCGCGCCCGCTACGGAGATGACGTATGAAGGAGTGTTGGTCTGAAGGAGAGTTGCGGGCGTACCTCGACCGCGAACTGCCGCCGGAAGACATGGAACGTGTGGCAGCGCACCTGGAGGTGTGTTCGGAGTGCGGCGACCTTTGGGCGGAACTGGCGGGCCGCGCGGCACGGGTCGCGGCCTTGATGAACGCGCTGCCGGAGCCGGATCGTACGGTGTCGATTGGGCGGGTGCCGCGGCGGGCGAAAGCCGCGACGTGGCGATGGGCCGGCGCGGCGGCGGCCCTGGCGGCGGGGCTCGCGGCAGGGTTCTTGGCGATTCCCAAACGCCAACCGCAAGTGACGGTCGTACTGCCGGCCCCCGCGGCTCCCGCAGCAGTCGGAGCGCAGGCGGACGACCCCATCGAACCGCAGGTTCCGCGGGTCATGACCGCGGCCTCACGGCCCGGCAGAGCCCGGCAGGCGCATCCGGTGAGGCGGCAGATGCCCTCGGAGGTCCGGTCCAGCGACGATTTCGTGTCTCTGGATGACGAACCGATCAGCACGGGCGTGGTGTTACGGGTGGAATTGGGACCCAAAGGGATTCCAGCGGATGTTATTTTCGGGTCGGACGGGCGTCCCCACGCCATCCGGCTGGTGAACAACAAATCGAAGTAATGAGGAGAACAGACGATGAAGCGACTCTACGTGATGGCGGCAGCCGTTCCCCTGTTGGCGCTGTTGGCTGTGGCGCAGGATGATGCGGCGGCGCAGAAGATGAAGGCGATGGAACAGTTGCAGAAGGTGAAGGCGGAATTTGATGCGGTGGCTAGCCAGATGAAGGTCATTGGCATCGCCGGGGCGGCCATGGGGCCAACCGTGAAGGGCGCGCCCTATTCAGCCGTCGAGGTTTCGGAGCATAATCAGGTACTGGCCGACGGAACCCGCATTCATAATGAAAGCCAGACTACCGTCTATCGGGACAGCGAGGGCCGGGTGCGTCGCGAAACTCCCAATCAGATCACCATCATGGACCCGGTGGCCGGCGCGAGCTACTTCCTCAACCCCAAGACCCAAACAGTTACGAAAGCTGCGCTATCCGTTTCGTGGAGGCGCGTTACGCCGGTTACGCCGGGGTCCACAACAGGGGATTTTGCATACTCGGCGGCAGGCACCATGACCGAGAACGCGACCTTCGAGGTGAGGACCAGCAAGGACGGGAACACTTCGGTAACCGTCGACGGAAAACCGGTAGATCCGTCGACCATCAAGATGGAAACACGATCCTTTTCCCTCAACGGCGCACCCGTGGATGAGCAGACGTTCGCCATAGCGCAGGACAAAATGAAGGCGGAAATGGCCGTTGCGGCTGGGGCCGGCGGCGTCCTGCGGAGCAGAATCACCAGCCCGGGGAAGACTGAGGCTCTGGGCAAGCAGATGATGGAGGGCGTCAATGCCGATGGCACCCGCTTCAGCACGACCTTGGAAACCGGCGCGGTCGGCAATGACAGGCCCATCCAGATGGTGAACGAACGCTGGTATTCTTCCGAGTTGCAGACGGTGATGATGACGAGGCACAGCGATCCACGGACCGGAGAAGAGACGTTCCGGCTAACCAACGTGAGCCGGAGCGAGCCGGGCGCGGACATCTTCCAGGTGCCCGCGAATTATCAGATTGTGGAGCGGAAGTAACAGCTAACAACCTGGTCCGTTCAGTTCCTAATCCAAAAGAGAATGCCTTCTGAAAAAACGGCGGGCGCTGGGAGCGCCCGCCAGGGCCGAGGTTGGGTTTTGACGCGACCCTCAGAAGATCCTAGCTGTACCTTCTGGGACGGCCGATGCCGGCATGTCGGGGTTCAGCGGATTGCGGCGCTTGAGCGTGGGCCGCTCGTCGTCCTTATCGGGCGCGCTTTCGCGGCCGTCAACGCGATCCGGGCTGCCCTGGGTGGATCGGCGAAGCGTCGGGCCGGTGTCCCCCGGTTTGGACTTGCGGCGGTTTAGACTCTTTTCCAGTTGTTGCTTCACCTCGTTGAACTCAGAGGTCGTAATCACGTATTGGGGCTGTTGCGCCAGCAGTTCCTGCACGTTCTTTTGTGCGGACTTGATTCGCACGGCGGTGTTGGGATGCGAACGAAAAAGCTCCGATACCGTTCCAGGCTTCTTCCTTTCGAGCGATTCCATTTTTTCGAAGAAATCGATGAACGCCGTGGGATCGTAGCCGGCCTTGTAGATATACTGCAAACCCAACAGGTCCGCCTCCTGTTCGAAACCGCGCGAGAACTTCAGAAAGGTGAGGGGCAGGGCCAGGCCGGCTCCCTGCCGGATGGCGTAGCCGGGCCAGCCGCCCAGGAAGATCAGCGGAAGACTGGCGAAGTCGACGATCCGGCCGCGCGAAGCCTGACGGGTCCCGTGGCGTGCCGCAACATGCGCAATCTCATGCGCCATGGCGGACGCAAGTTCGGCCTCGGTGTCGGCTTTCAGGACCAGACCGGCGTTGACAAACAGGAACCCGCCGGGCAGGGCGAAGGCATTCACCTGGTCGCTATCGATCATCTTGGCCGTGACTGGGACCTTAATATCGGAGTTGCGGGCCAGGTTTTGAGCCAGGCGGTTGATGAATTCCGCCGGAATGGGGGCATCCACGAGCTTGGCTTCTCTCTCCACTTCCTGGGCCAACTGCTTGCCCAGCGCGATTTCCTTCTCCAGGGAGTAGAAGTTGACGCCCGTGCCAACATCGCGATTGCCGATCTGGTCCGGGTCTTTTTTCTTGTCCTTCGACTGCGCGTCGAGCGGTGCCAATGCTGCTCCGCCCAGTGCCATTGCCAGGGCAACATGCAGAATCGCGTCGATCCGCTTCATAGGTCTACCCTCACTGCCATGGATGCACGCTGGCATCCACGGGTCCTGGTCAGGCGGCGCCTGGTTCGCTCGCGGCGGATGGCGCGCTGACCCGATCCGCTCCTCACAGACGAGGCGTCACGTCCACTTGGCCCGGTGATGATCGAGCGGAAGGGTTCCAATCGCTGCCTACGATTACTTCATTGGCCGTTCGATATCCGGAGCCGCAACTCCCGTTCTGCCTCAAACCAGTCCTCCTGGTCGTTTTGCTGCGGGCACCCTTTTTCCACCCAACGCCGGTACGCAAGTACGGCGATCTCCTTTTCGTCCAGCAACGGATTGGCGTCCGCCTCGATTTCGAGCTTCGCTGGAGAATTGTCAGGGGACGCTGCAGGCTTGTGTTCAACCGCTGCATCTTGCTTCGACATGGAACACTCCTTTCTAAAGCTTCGACTGCGGGATTGCCGGCCAAGGCTAGCATCCCGGTATACTTTGCAGTCACCGGTCCAGACTCATGCAGCTTTCTCGCGATAGTAAGCGGGATCGGCGTAGCGCAGCAGACACCCTACTCCGCCCAGTTGCATCAAGAGGTCGCTATGGTCCACTACTTCGATCCCACATCCAAGCTGTTCCGCCCGCCGGACCATTTCTTCCTTGATGTCAAACTGCCGCAGTTGACCGCTTTGGCACCGGGGGCACGCCGCCACGGACTTCGCCTCGGATACGGTAAGCCCGCACGCGAGGCAACTCCACCCCTCGCCAGGTGCATAGTCTCTAGCCAACACAAGCACATCAACCTGCCCGGCGCACAAGGCGGCCAGACTCGAGTGCGTCCCCGCCACGGCCAGCCCATGGGTGTGAATCTGCTTCAGCAACTGGTCAACCATGGCCAGCGACTCGCTTTCCTCGTGCTCGAGGAACGGCTGCAAAGTGGCCGCCACTATATCCGAGAGCCGGTCGGCCGCGGTGGCTGAAACGATGTCAACCAGTCTTGCCACCAGGTGCTTCGGCAAGGCCTGCCGGACGGCGGCGGTAAGCCTTGCAGGACCTGCCAGAATCAGATGCCCATATCCGCCCGCGGACATCAGTTGGTCCGCGATACGAATCTGCTCGCGGATGAACTGCTTGGTCCGCTCCCGGCGGTGATCCTGGTAGTGTTCCCTGGTCCACTCGTGCCCGATGCGCCGGCGTAACTCGGGGCGGCTTTTCCAGACCTCCTGGGTGATCGATCCCAGATTGATCCCGAGAATCCGTGCCCGTTCTTCGGTAGCGAAGAGGATCACGTACCGGTCGTAGTTGTCTTTGATCTCCACCAGGTGATAGATACTGGGCGTATGATTCACGCTGATCCAGGTGGGAAGGGGAACCCGAAACTCGAGCGCCAGGAAGAATGGCTGCTCCCCGGCCCGCGAGAATAGGGCGAGGCCTAAAGCGTCGCTCGCTGGCCTTGACCGCAGATAGGTTTCAATGGGGCGGAAGGCTGCATCCAGTTGGATGCGTTCTGGCTCACCGAGGGATTTCCTCAACGTCTGGACTCTCTCGCTCAGCACGTCCTGGCAGGCCGACGGACCTCTCTCCAGGTTCAGATAGCAACTGATTACGGGCGCCCCGGTCTCCTTTAGTGTCGCCAGCGTGACGATGTGCCGCTGCAGCGTCTTGACTTCCACGATAGATCCTTTCTGCCTCTGGACTGTCTATTCCAAAAAACGAATGCCGGCATACAGCGCCCAAAAGCCAAAGAGAGAGGCGACCAGCACCCCCGCATAGCGAATCATCCGGGTGGCCGGTTTTTCCAGCCCCTCGCGCTTTCTGATTTCGTCGTTCAAGCTGTCAAACATACTCTCAACTCCTTTCGGGCGTCTGCCCTCTTGGCGCGTTGCGCCGAGTCCCGCTGGTTTGCCCAATGTTCCCAGGCCAGGCTCACGCTTCGGCTCACCTCGCCTTTGTCCAGCGGCTTCCGAAGGACGTCGTAGCCGCCCAAGTTCAGGACCTCCGCCCAGAGGTAATCGTCCGCCTGCCGTGACGCGACGACGACGGGCGGTCGACTCTGTAGCGACGCCGCAATCTCCAGGATGTCTTTCCAACCGCCATCCGGAAGATCCCGCTCGCAGACGATTACACGCGGAAGACTGCAATGTACGTGGAGAATCGTCTCCAGGCAGTTGTCTACCCGATCTGTCCGCCACGGGAACTGACCGAACATCGAGTCCTGGCCGCTGTCATCTTCAACCGGGCCGACAATCAACACCGTCGGACTCTCCCGGGCCGTGTTGCCGGAAATTGCGTCCCCCAATGTAAAGAGTTCGTTGTTCTTCATTCCCTACCTGCTTGTCAATGATTGTCCGCAACAGATCGTAGCAAGACCGATTCCAGCGCCAGCGTGACGCGAGCCTGCAGCTTCTCCATCGGTTCGGCAGCGCCCACTGGAAGCCGTGCGTCGAAGAGCCCGGCCGGGTTGACGACAGAAACTTGCGTTCGGTCGCCGTCAACCGAAACCAGAACGTGCAAAGGGAAGAACACCCCTGAGGCGCGATCCAATGCCAGTGCCTCGAATACCAGCAATGGGCAGTCCACGAAAAGAATCCTGGAACGTACAACCTTCTTCCCCGCTTCCCGGTTGAGGGCGTCTGTTGAGTCGATCTCTCCCACGATGCTGAGCTCAGAGTCGGCCAGTGCACCGCGAATCAGTTTCAGCACCTTGTCGAACCGCTCCGCGATCCTGTAGGTCGGTCCGGCTGCGACGGCATTCATGCGGAAGCTGCCTTTCGACACTGATCAGGCAACTAGGGGGCCACTGCCATTTCGGATGGACTTGCTGCCACTTTTGCTTCGCCCAGTTCAGGATTCGCTTCGCCCAGGCGAAATGGTCGCTCAGCAGCACCAAGCCAAGGATGATCAGGGGAATTCCAGGCCCGGGGATCAGCGGCACCGCAAGGACGATTCCGACGAAAAGCGCCAGGAAGCCACTGCAGACTCTCAGGTGCCGGCGTAAGGCTGGCGGCCGCCGCTCAGGCACCGAGAGTCGACCTCATGCCGATTTTTTCAATGGCCTGAGCAGTCTCGGTTTGCAACCGCTGAAAAGCGGCAGCCGCCGGCTGGTCCAGCGCACCGTTGTCAGCCGGCGAGGCGCGCAATAAATGGATCTCGGTCTGTGATCCACGGGCCGAAACCACGATATGCAATGGCGTGAGGGCAGCGGCGTAAGGATCCGCGCCCCGATTCTCGAAAACCGAAGCCCTCGCATTGACGAACAGGACCCGGCAAGGGGCGGTGCTGATCAGCAGCCTTTGCCGAATCCGGCGGGACATGTCCAATTCACCCGTTATCTTGAGATTTCCGCCGGTCAAGACCCTCCGGAGTGACTCTACCGCTTGTTCGAAAGGTTCTGCGACCGCATACGTGATCGTTGCAGGTTCGTCCGTCATGTTCCACCGCCAGTTCGTCTGTTGCAAGTCCGATACCACCAGATGTCTGGCTGGCGCTGCGCTACCGCGGCCGGTAACCGGGCTTCGGTGTCCGTTTTGAGCGAAGTTCGACCTGCAGGTGTACGTTTTGGGAATCGTCGCCCGCTTCCCGCTCAACGAGCGCACATCGTCGATGCAAGCGATCTGCCGCGCACGAAGTTGGTGAGCTCATGCCGGACAGACTCCTCCTGTCAGTTGAGTCATCGGTCAAACACACGCAACATTCTCCCCATGAAACCGCCGTCTTTCTGCCGGATGACTTCGAGCTCCCCCTTATCCAGCCAGAGGCCCTCGCAAGAGAAACACTTATCGACGAGAACATCCCCGAAAGCAATCTCTTCCAGTTGCATTCCGCACTTCGGGCATCTCATAAGGTGGAGCGTTCGCTCTCGCTCCCGTTCTTCAGTCAAGAGTCTTGCTTGCCGCTCCCCGGCCAATTTCCGCCTGCGTTCGGCTTCTTGGCGGGCAAAGTGCTCCTCTTCCCTCGCACTGGGCTTTGCGTGCATATACAGTTCTTTCGATGTCCTCAAGGTGCCTCCTTCAAACACTAATCTCCACTGGATGCCGTCGAATCGATATGCCCTCGACCGCTTGCACGACTCTGGCCTGTTCCTCCTGGCCTTCAATCAGTCAGTAGGCATTTCAGTAGCCGATTCTGGCTGCCGATCGAACGATTGAGGAGCCAGGCAGACTGGCGCCGCCGGCCTGAATGGCGGACAGCGCCGGTCCGCCGCACACGACTGGAGCGGGTTAAAGACTGGCCGTTTGCATGCACGCACAGTCTCGCCGGCAGAACGCTCGGACGCCATATTGGGATGCCCACCGCAGCTGGCTCAGCAGAACAGAGGGATTGAATACCGTTGGAGGTTGCGCAAGCGGGATGTTCAGAACAAGCGGGTTGAAGGACGATCCAAGGTCCGGCGGCAAGAGCCTCGACCTCAGCGGATTCGCGGGCCTCAGCGAGGATGACGCCCGCCGGAACATCGAGCAAGACGGACCCAACGAGCTCGCCTCACAGGAGAAACGCGGGCTCTTCGCGATCGTGATCGAAGTCGTCCGTGAGCCGATGTTTCTGATGCTGGTGGCAGCGGGCGCACTCTACCTGCTGATGGGCTCACCGGGCGACGCACTGATGCTCTTGGGGTTCGTTTTCGTGGTCATGGCGATCACGATTGTCCAGGAACGCCGCACCGAGCGCGCCCTGGACGCCCTGCGCGACATGTCCAGCCCCCGCGCACTTGTCATCCGTGGCGGCATCCGGCGTCGGGTGGCCGGCCGCGAGGTCGCCCGCGGCGACATCCTGGTCCTCTCCGAGGGAGATCGCGTGCCGGCGGACGCCATCCTCAGGCGCACCATCAACCTGAGCGTGGACGAATCGCTCCTCACCGGAGAATCCGTCCCGGTCCGGAAGGCGCCGTCGGCAGCCGCGAAAGGCCTGGAACGGCCGGGCGGAGACGATCTGCCATCCGTATATTCCGGAACCCTGGTTACCGCGGGCCAAGGCATCGCGGAGGTGGTGAACACAGGCCGGCTTACTGAACTGGGCAAGATTGGGAAAGCCTTGCAACAAATCCAGCCCGAGGCAACGTCGTTGCAGAAGGAGACGGGGCGACTGGTACGCACCCTCGCTCTCGCCGGGCTGGTGGCCTGCGCCGTTGTGGTCATAACCTATGCGGTCACGCGAGGCGGTTCGGCGCAGGTCTGGAAAGAAGGGCTTCTGGCCGGCATCTCGATGGCGATGGCGATCCTGCCCGAGGAATTTCCAGTCGTGCTTACGGTCTTCGTGGCGCTTGGGGCATGTCGCATCTCACGCAGCCGGGTGCTGACGCGACGCATGCCGGTAATCGAGACGCTGGGTGCGGCCACGGTTCTGTGCGTTGACAAGACTGGAACCCTTACCCAGAACCAGATGAGCCTGAAAACGCTGGCCGTGGACGGCCGGACCACCAGCCTCGGCGCGGAGGCAGCTAGCCTCGACGAGGAATTCCACGCTTTGCTCGAAAATGCCATTCTGGCCAGCAAGCAGGACCCGTTCGACCCGATGGAACTTGCGCTCCAAACGGCGGGTGACCGGCTGCTGATGCGGACCGAACACCTTCATCCCGAGTGGTCGTTGCTACGGGAGTATGCGCTCACGCCAGAGTTGCTGGCGGTGAGCCAAGCGTGGAAACTCGGCGTGGGCGACGAAGTCGTCGTCGCCTCCAAGGGCGCCCCCGAAGCGATCGCTGGGTTGTGCCGGCTGTCGCCGGAGAGACGCGCGTTCGTGGCGGGTGAGGCCGCGGCTCTTGCGTCGCAAGGGCTTCGGGTGCTCGGAGTAGCCCGTGCCCGGGTCACGGCCGGAGCGCTGCCTGCCGACCACGACCAGTTGGTATTGGAGTTTGTGGGCCTCGTGGGCCTTGAAGATCCGCTCCGCTCCAAGGTGCCGTCCGCAGTCTCCGAGTGCCGGACGGCTGGCATCCGTATCGTGATGATCACCGGCGACTACCCCGCCACCGCCCAGAGCATCGCTCGCCAGGCAGGACTGGCGAATACCGAGACAATCATCACCGGCCCCGAACTCGCGCGCATGTCCGACGAAGAACTCGCCTCGCGAATTCGACACACGCAGATCTTTGCCCGTGTCGTTCCCGAGCAAAAGCTGCGCATCGTGATGGCGCTGAAGGCGAACCATGAGATCGTCGCCATGACCGGCGACGGCGTCAACGACGCCCCGGCACTCAAGGCCGCCCACATCGGCATCGCGATGGGCGGCCGCGGCACGGACGTCGCGCGCGAAGCGGCCTCCCTGGTCTTGCTCGACGACGACTTCTCGTCCATCGTGGCGGCGATCCGGCTGGGGCGGCGCATTTTCGACAACATCAAGAAGGCCATCGCGTTCGTCTTCGCCGTCCACATCCCCATCGCGGGGCTCTCCATGCTGCCTGTCTTTTTCTCCGGCTGGCCTCTGCTGCTGTTCCCGGTCCACATCGTCTTCCTGGAACTGATCATCGATCCTTCGTGCTCACTGATCTTCGAGGCGGAACCGGCCGAGGCGAACGTGATGCAACGTCCACCACGAAGTTCCCGGGAACGGCTATTCTCGATGGCGACAGTCGGACTTGCGGTGCTACAGGGACTCTGCGTGCTGGCGGTGTGCCTGGCTGTGTTACTATTCTCTCGCTCGAGCCAGCAACCGGACGCTGCCCGCGCCCTGACCTTTGTCACCCTTGTGGTAGCCTTCGTCGTGATTATCCTCGCCAATCGGTCGTGGACCCGCACCATCGTTAATATGCTGCGTGTGCCCAATTCCGCACTTTGGTGGGTAATCGGTGGAACGGCCGCTTTTCTGACAGTCGTGCTATTCGTTCCGGTGGCACAAAGGCTTTTTCATTTCGCCTCGCTTCCAGCCAGGGGCCTGCTGCTCAGTCTGGGGGCTGGCGTTGTGTGCGTGATGTGGTTCGAGATCCTCAAACTCATCAAAGGGCGAACCCGCGTTTGTGACGCGGCCCCGGTGCGGAGAAAGCAGTGAAAGGAAGCGTGGCTACAAAAAGCCCGTCGTCACCCTTCGGGGGTTTCGTCGGATTCCCTGTGGATTCCGTGCTTCTCCATCCGGTAGATCAGAGTCCGTCTGCTGACATCCAGAAAGGCCGCCGCCTTGGTCTGGTTCCCCTCGAATTTCTTCAGCGCTTTGAGGATCAGCTCCTTCTCCACGGCCTCCAGGCTGATGCCTTGCGGAGGCAGTTCCAACTGAATCGCTTCGTGGCCGGGTCTCTCACCTCGCAGGAACTCCGGCAAATCGCTGAGTGCGATCTCATCGCCCACTGCCAGTACGGTCAGCCGCTCGACCACATTCTCCAGCTCGCGCACATTGCCCGGCCAGCGGTATCCGCAGAAGTAAGGGATCAAATGGGGTGGCAGCTTCAGGTTCGGAACGCCATGCTTCTGTTTCGCCTTGAGGAACAGGGACTGGACCAGCTCGGGGATATCGTCGGAACGCTCCCGCAGCGGAGGTAGTTCGAGCGGGATCACTGCCAGCCGGTAGAAAAGATCCTCGCGGAAGGAACCATCCTCGATCAAGCTTTGCAGGTTCCGGTGCGTTGCCGCTATGATGCGCACGTCCACCGTAGCCGGGCTGGTAGCGCCTACCTTCTCAATCTCGCCTTGTTGAATCAGCCGCAGCAGCTTTACCTGGAGCTCCACCGGCAGCTCTCCGATCTCGTCGAGAAACAAGGTTCCGCCGTCGGCGGTCTCCACTTTCCCTCGCTTGGGTGAGAACGCGCCCGTAAAGGAGCCCTTGGCGTGGCCGAACAGTTCCGACTCCAGGAGGTCCTTGGGAATCGCGCCGCAATTGATCGTGACGAAGGGTTGGTCTTTGCGGCGGCTGTTCTGGTGGATCGCCCTGGCCAGCAGCTCCTTCCCGGTCCCGGTCTCCCCGCGGATCAGCACGGTGGAATTCTTTTG
The DNA here is from genome assembly GCA_020073365.1 of Terriglobia bacterium. GTDB lineage: Bacteria > Acidobacteriota > Terriglobia > Bryobacterales > Bryobacteraceae > JAIQFL01. The sequence goes on from JAIQFL010000037.1 coordinate 37,016, forward strand.
TGCGACCCTGGAGGCCATCTCCAGCACGTTGAGCAGCACCTTGGACCGCCCGATGATGCTCTCAAACCCGTATTTGTTGTCGAGGCTGGCACGCAGGGTCCGCACTTCTTCGAGCAGTTGGTGGTGCTCCATGGCCCGATTCACCACCAGCACCAGTTCTTCGTAGTCGATTGGCTTGGTGATATAGTCGTAGGCCCCGGCCTTCATAGCCTCGACCGCCGTTTGCACCGTCCCGAAGGCGGTAATCATCAACACCGTGGTGTGCGGGTACGATTCCCGGACCTTCTTGAGGAGCTCCAGTCCGGAGAGCCCCGGCATCCTCAAATCCGTAATGACCAGCGCCGGAGCTTCCTCCTCAATCAGCGCCAGCGCTGCATTCCCGTTCGACGCCGTGAGCGCGTCATAGCCGGCTTCTTCAAGCTGCATTTGGGTGATTCTGCGCAAGCTCTCATCGTCGTCGACCACCAGTATGCTTCTACGCTTCATGCAGCCTCTCGTGGCGGATGGGTAGGGACACGGAGAATGTCATGCCTTTGCCGGCGTTCGTTTCCGCGGTGAGAATGCCACCGTGCTGCTCTACAATCTGGTGCGTCACCGATAATCCCAGCCCGGTTCCGTTCTCTTTTGTGGTAAAGAACGGGTCGAAGATCCGGTCGCGGTCCGCCGCGCCGATCCCGCATCCCTCATCCCTCACCTGGATCAGCAGACGGTCATTGCGTGGGCCGGCCGACACCAGTACTTCACCCCCCTCCGGCATCGCCTGGATCGCATTGATCATCAGGTTCAACAGCACTTGCCGCAGCAGCTCAGGGTCGCATTCGAGCGGCGTGAGGTGCGGGGAGAGTTCTTTGCGGAGGGCAATGGGCTTACTCCCGATCGCATGGGCGGCCAGTTCCATCACGGACTCGATCACCGTCGGAAGATCGGTCATTTGATACTCGGGGGTGCGGGGTCGAGCGAAGTCGAGGAAGTGCGCGAGGAGACTGTTCAGCCGCTGGCACTCCTTGCCGATGATCTCCAGGCATTCGGCGTCTTTTCGCTCCAGGCGGAGGTTTCGTTGAAGGATTCCTGCCGCGCCCGCGATGCTGGCGAGCGGATTGCGAACCTCATGTGCCAGGCCGGCGGACAACTGTCCCAACGCGAAGAGCCGCTCGGCGCGCTTCATCCGTTCGAAATTGTCCTGCAATTCCTGGTAGACCTCTGTTAGCCGCTCGGTGGTGTGCTCCAGATCGGCCCGCTGCTTCCGTCCGCGCTCCGCCAGCACGCCGGTCAGAATGCCGGCCGCCCAGAACAGCGGAACGTCCAGGATCTGATCGATGGCATAGCTGGGCTGCTCTTGAATGCTCAAGAAGTTATGGGGGGCGTTCGAGAGTCCCGCGAGAATCGCAGCCGCCACACCGCCGCGCCAGCCGTAGCTCAGGCCCGCCACCACAATCGGCAGATAGTACAAGTGCTGATATACGTTGTGCCAATGCATCATGGCCAGGGGCGTGACCAGGTGCAGGACGCTGACCAGCAGAATCCCCACAACGATCGCCGCGGCGAGCGTACCGACTGGGCTTTGGTGCTTGACCGGCAGATTTTCAGACCTCTTTTACAGTTCCATCGCCAGTGTATCGGCCGGCGCGCTGTAGGGCAAGATGCATTTGAACGCGCAAACCGTGCGCAGCGGACTTGTGGCATCCCACATGCCATGTCCATGCCGCACACACAAATGGAGGTTGTTCAATGACGATCAAGAAGACATGCCTGGCAGTTCTCCTGGCACTCGGTTTCCTGGCGATGATGGCAAGTGGCGACCAATCCAAGAGTTATCGCATTACGTTCAGCGACTCGTTCAAGGTCGGAGACGCGGAACTGGCACGCGGGGAATACAAGCTGATTGTGGATGCGCCCAGCGTTCGCTTCACCGAATTGAAGACCGGCAAATCGGTGGAACTAGAGGCGAAAATCGAAGACGGGGATGAGAAGTTCGACCAAACAGCGGTCCATTCGCAACGCGTCGACGGGGTCAGCCGGATTAATGAGATCCGCCTCGGTGGCAGCAAAACCAGGATTACGTTCAGTAAAGGTACCCTCTGACCAGACCGCACTCGCCGGGTCTCGAGAGGAGGGTGACGGCCTTCCAGTGGAACAGAAACCAGTGGAGGAAAACCGCATCCAACCTCACGGACCCGGTGTACCAAATGGAACAGCAGAGTTCCAGAACGTCCGCTGATGCGCGCTTGGTTGAAGCACCAGAATTCTTGCCCGCGCTTCGGCACGACGGTTCACGATTGACCCAACCAGCGCCGGGGCCGGGCCTCAGCGGATGACCACATCGGCTTCAACGGGGGGGATCTTCACGGTGCTGAGATCTATCGATACGCCTACAGCGTTGCTGAGCCGCACGGTCGCCGGCCCGGGTTGCGCCTGCGGACGGACCCGGAAATTGACCAGTGCCACGGGGCCGTTGGAAACTCGCTTTTGGCCACCGGCCAAAACACAGCGGTAGACATACACACCCGCGCTTTCAACCCGCCCAGCGCAGGCCAGCGATTTCCCCACCGAGCTCGCAGCACTACCGATGACCAGATCTCCCTCTTCCAGCCCCAGTTGCGGGGATGGGTAGGAGATCTCCCATTGAAGCGCAACCGGCTCCGCCCCCAAGGGAAAATCCAACTCCACCCGAACCGCCGCTGTGCTTCCCGGGGCGGCGGATGCCGGAGAGATTCTTAGGGCCCCCTGAGGGCTCGGAGCGGACTGGGCCGGTTCTGGAGCTGAAGGCGCCGCCGGTGCCGCCTCCCGATCAACCGGTTTGAGGAGCGGTTCTCCCAGACGCGGCGCGGACGGTGGAGTATCGCCTCCCAGAGTTGAACTGCTCGTTAAGGTCGGCGGCGCGGGCCCGGCCGCGGGCCGCAACTCGATGACGAGCTGGGCCGGATTGGCAAGCCTTGTAGTGGAGATGTCTACCGCTCCCACCAGATCCAATACCACACGGGTCACGCCCGGCGACGTTTCCGCCACCCGAACGCGGCTCGCCAGCCCACCCTGGAACTCTCTGGAATAGGTTGATTGCAGCCCGATCCGCGGCTTCGTCTTCGGGAAGTCGAAATAGACGCGCTCCGGCTCGTGGAGCCGCCGGGTACTATACTCGAATTCGCCGCTGACCTCGATTACAACTCGCGTGGCGCCTTCCACTGCCGACTGCCGTATCGCCTTGAGCTCCGCGAAACTACTGGACTGTGCCGTCAAGAAGGCTCCCGAGCCCATAAGGAACGCAAGTAAACACACGCGAACGGAAAGCACAAGAAATTGAGCCGCCGCGGCAAATGGGGGGAACATCCCGCACGTCATGTTTGAGTTGCCTTCCTCGCTTCTGTATTTATTATCAATCATGACGTCGCGGTACAAGACATGCCCGCAATGAATGCAGGCATGTCCTAAAAGGCCGCTCCACGGTGATCCGTGCACACACCACGTCACCGTGGGTACTGAGGCCGGGTTCATACCCTACAATTGGTTAGGTTCCATTCTTTGCGGCGTGCGGTAACATTAAGGCATAGCGGTTCGTTATATAGAAATAGGGAGGGGTATGCACGTATCCGTTCGCAGCCTTGTTGTTGCCGTATCCGCGGCTGGTTTTCTGTGCGCGGCGGATCGCCCAGCGGCCTCCAAGGTTACGACGTCTCCCAAGCCGGCAGCCGTTCAGGCACCCAACGCCGCAGCCTTCGAGAAGGCCGTCGCCCCCGTGCTGGGCAGTACCTGTGCGCAGTGTCACAACAGCCAGTTGGCCTCGGGCGGCTTTGACGCCGGTCCTTTCCTGGCGCCGGGTTCCGTGGTGGATCAGCGGGAGGGCTGGGAAAAGATCCTTCAGAAGCTTCGCGATGGCGAGATGCCGCCCAAGGGTGTTCCCCGCTCCGAGGCGGCCATCGACACCCTGGGTAAGTACATCCAGGGCGAACTGGACAGGGTCGACCGGAATACCAAACCCGACCCGGGCCGCGTGGTGGCACACCGCCTGAACCGGAACGAATATGCCAATACGATTCGCGACCTGCTGAGCGTGGACTTCCGCGCGCAAAAGGATTTTCCCACCGACGATTCGGGCGAGGGCTTCGACAATATCGGCGAGATCCTGACGATTTCGCCTGTGCTCATGGAGAAATATGTAGCCGCCGCGGAACGGATTGCGTCGCGCGCCCTGGCGGCCGATCCGCTGCCCAAGCCCATCGAGGTACAGTATCATGCCAAGGACAAGCGCATCCGGCGGGTGGACGCCAGCACCATTGAAGCCACCCACCGCGTCGAGTTCGATGGCGAATACACCATCCGCTTCGGTCTGCCGGGGGAACGCGGCCAAGACGCCAAGCCGGTTCAACTGGGTTTCTGGATGGATGGTAGGCTCCTGACCACCAAGATGGTCGAGACCAAGCCCTCCGGCCTGGTGTACTTCAACCCTTATTCGGAAGAGGAGATCCGTCTGCTGCTTCCCGAAGGCGACCACGTATTCCGCGCGGGGTTCATCAACGACGACGTGGTCAAGAGTCTCGCGCCTCGCGATTTCTACAACAACAAGACCAACAAGTTTCTCGATTCGATGACCTTCGTTGGTCCCTTCAAACCTGAGAAGGAACCCGCCAGCCGCGCCAAGGTCCTGATCTGCAACCCGAATTCCGGGCCCTGCGTGGACAAGATCATCGCCAACCTGGCACACCACGCCTATCGCCGGCCCGTGACCAAAGCCGAAGTGGCCTCGCTCTCGAAGTTCGTAGGCATCGCGAAGGCTCACGGCCAGTCCACGGAGCAGGGAATTCAACTGGCTCTAGAGGCCATGCTGGTTTCGCCGAACTTTCTCTTCCGGATCGAGCATGACCCCAACCCCACCGACCCGAACGCCGTGCACAAGATCTCGGACGTGGAACTGGCGTCGCGGTTGAGCTACTTCCTGTGGAGTTCGATGCCGGATGACGAATTGCTGGGCTTGGCCGAAGCCGGCAAACTCCGCGGCCCCGGCGTGCTCGACGCTCAGGTGAAGCGGTTGCTCGACGATCCACGCTCATCCGCGCTGGCTGACAACTTCGCCGGCCAATGGCTCGAAATTCGCAACCTGGACGTGGTGAAGCCCGATCCGCAGAGGTTCCCCGACTGGGGTCCCGAATTGCGCGAGGCCATGCGCACCGAGACGCGCATGTTCTTCGATTACATCCTTCGGGAAAACCGCCCCTTGACGGACTTCCTGAACGCAAGGTACACGTTCCTCAACGAGCGCATGGCGAAGTACTACGGGATCGAAGGGGTGAAGGGCCCTGAGTTTCGAAAAGTGGATCTGACCACCGATCAGCGCGGCGGCATCCTGAGCCAGGCGAGTGTGCTGACGGTCTCCAGCTACCCGACGCGCACCTCGGTGGTGATCCGCGGCAAGTATATTCTGCAGGAGATCCTGGGGGCTCCGCCGCCGCCTCCGCCGGCCGACGTTCCACCTCTCGACGAGGCGGCGGTGGGTACTTCGCTTTCGCTCCGCCAGCAGATGGAGAAGCACCGTTCCAACTCGGTGTGCGCCTCATGCCACTCCAAGATGGACCCGCTCGGTTTCGGACTGGAGAACTACGATGGCATCGGCAAGTGGCGCACCCTGGACGGCAAGTTCCCGGTGGATTCCAGCGGCACGCTGCCCAATGGGAAGACCTTCGCCACACCCGGGGAGATGCGGGCGGTGCTCACGTCGCAACTTCCGCAATTCGCGCGCTGCGTGATCGAGAAGTTGATGATCTACGGCCTGGGGCGCGGCATTGCGTCCTACGACCGGCGCGCGATCGACGAAATCTCGAGGAAACTGGCGGCTGACGGGTACCCGTTCCAGACTGCGATCTACGAGATTGTGAAGAGCACTCCGTTCCAGATGCGGCGCGGCGAGTCGGTTACCACGGACAATCAGGGGCCAACCGAGAAGCAGGCGAAACCCAAGGAGGTAGCCCAGAAATGATGATCACCCGAAAAAGCATTCCCAGGCGGACGTTTTTGCGCGGCATGGGCGCGGCGGTGGGACTTCCGTTCCTCGACGCGATGGTGCCGGCGCTGGCATTCAGCCAGGCGCGGCCGGTGAAGCCGCCGGTCCGCATGGCGTTCGCGTATGTGCCGAACGGCATCATCATGAACGAGTGGAATCCGGAATACGAAGGGAAACTCGGCGAGTTCCCCCGGATTCTGAAAGCCCTGGAGCCCTACAGAGACGACCTCCTCCTGCTGGGAAACCTCACGCACAATACCGGGCGCGCGCTGCTGGATGGCGCCGGCGATCACGGCCGCTGCTCGGGGTCATACCTGACCGGCATCCAGGTCAAGAAGACCACGGTGGATATCAAAGCCGGTGTGTCCTGCGACCAGATTGTGGCCCGGCACATTGGCGATAAGACGCGGTTCCCCTCGCTCGAAGTGGGCATGGAAGACGCGCGGCAGGCCGGCGACTGCGACTCCGGCTACTCGTGCGCCTACACCAACAACCTGGCGTGGAAGAGCGACACGCAGCCGCTGCCGCCCATCCTCGACCCGCGCGCTCTGTTCGAACGCCTGTTCGGCAACGGCCGGATTCTCAGCCCCGAGGCGCGAGTCCGCCAGTCGGACTACCGCCGCAGCATTCTCGATTTCGTCAACGAAGACACTCGCAAGCTCGAGGCCAACCTCGGTCCCACGGACAAGCGCAAGCTGGAAGAGTACCTCTCGTCGATCCGCGAGGTGGAGCGGCAGATCGACAAGGCCGAGAAGACCAACGCGCAGATCGATCCGCACATGGAGAAGCCTTACGGCATCCCGCCCGACTTCGCCGAGCACTTCAAGCTGATGACCGGCATGATCACGATCGCCTTCCAGGCCGATTTGACGCGTGTCGTTACCTTCATGATGACCCGGGAAGGCAGTTCGCGGCCCTATCGAGAGCTGGATATCGCGGACGGGCATCATCCCTGCACGCACCATCAGGGCAAGCCGGAGCTGATCGAGAAGGTGACCCGCATCAATACCTATCACGTGCAGCAGATGGCCGGCTGGATCGAGAAGCTGAAGTCCATCAAAGAGGGCGACAGCACGCTGCTCGACAACTCGATGCTAGTCTATGGGGCGGGGCTCTCGGACGGAAACCGTCACCTGCACGAAGACCTGCCGACGTTGATCGCCGGGAGGGGCGGCAACACCATCAGGACCGGCCGCCGCGTGGTGTACCGCAAGGAGACGCCGATGTGCAACCTGCATCTGGCGATGATGGAGCGGATGGGGGTCCACATGGAGCATTTCGGGGACGCCACCGGGCAGGTCAATCTCGCGGACATCGGCTAGCGGCCTATGCAGTTTCAAGGACAGGGAAAGCCGCCCATCGGAATCGCCTTCGATTCCGATTTGGGCAACGGGATCGAGGATGCCCTGGCGCTGGCGATGCTGTACGGCTTCGAGGGCAAAGGCGAAGCTCGATTGATCTCCACCAGCACCACCAAGTCGTGTCTGCGGGCGGCGGCCTTTTGTGAAGCGCTCGCGAAATTCTACACGCCGGCGCCCCCGGGCGGTGGGCCTTTCGCCAGTTTTCAGAGACCCGCGCCTCCCATCGGCATGGCGGATAACGGCAAGATGGCCGAAGATACCGCCGTTGTGAAGGCGGTGTTGGAGAAAAAGACCCCCGATGGCAAGCCGGTCTATCCCTACACGATCCAGAAGATGAATGACACCGCCGACCCGGTGGCGCTGATCCGCAACGCATTCACCGCGCAGAACGACGAGAATTGCGTGATGTTGCTGGCCGGGCCGGCCACCAGCCTGGTCAAGGTGCTGGACCTCCCCGGCGCGGTGGACCTGATCAAACGCAAGGTGAAGTTTCTGGCCGTGGCGGCCGGATCGTTTCCGGACGGCCGCGCGGATTTCAACGTCAAGACGGATATGGCGTCGGCGAAGCGACTGTTCGCCGAGTGGCCGACTCCCATAGTGGCGGCGGGCGCGGAGGTGGGCGCAGCTCTGCCGTTTCCCGGCTCCAGTATCGAGAAGGATTTTGCGTGGGCGCCCGACCATCCCATCGTGGATGCCTACCGCGCGTTCCACCGGATGCCCTACGATGCCCCGGCGCCATCCATGGCGGCGATGCTCTACGCGGTCCATCCGGATGGCTACTTCAAGTTGTCGGACCCGGGCACGATCGGCGTGCTGGAGGACGGGCGGACCAAGTTCACTCCCTCGCCCGAGGGCCGGCACCGGTATCTGATCGTCGACCCGGCGCAGAGGGAAAAGGTAATCCAGACCTACGTGGAAATGGCCAGCGCCAAGCCCACGGTGCGCGCACCGCGGTTCCGTGGGGGGAAGAAGAACGTGGATCCGCCGAAGGCAGCAGACCCGGTGAAGAAGCAGTAATTTTGTGGGGCGGCCCCCCTGGTCCAACGTATAGGCGTTTAAAATAACCCGCTATGCCAATCCCACTTTCTGGCGACGGAATCTGGTGAACCCCGGTGTCAAGGGGACATTTCCCAAAGTCGGACGAGTTAGATGAACATGTCGGCCGGAACCTTGATGGCCGCGAGAGTAATGGCGATACCGGCAAATAAGGTGAGAAGCCGTATCACAAAAAGTTGCGAGGCTGCCAGCGAGGCCATCTTCGCACGCATGGATTCGATTTCAGGCGGCGGGAGGTCCTTGTCCAGTTCCGCAATCTGCAGACGCAACCAGGGGATCAGGAGTCGCGGGTCCGCCGTGGAACGAATGGCCAGCGTTTGCGCGCTGCCGCCGCTGGCCGTTTGCGCCGCGGATTGGAAGATCTCCGCGCGAGGGTCGCTCGCCAAGCCGCCCTGTTTCACACCTCCGATGACGCCGACGATTTCCAGCCAATCGGTGACGCCTTTGATCCGGATGCGGGCACCGAGAGGCGACGCGTTGGGGAAAAAACGCCGCACTACCGCCTGGTTTACTATCGTCACGCCCGGCCGTCCGGCCCTGTCGCGGCTGTCGATCGCGCGGCCTTCCAGGATGGGAATCCCCATGGCTCTGAAGTAATCTCCTGCCATGTAATTGACGGCCACGCTGGCGGCGGCCGAGTCGCCGCCGGCGGCCGGCTGCGGAGCGGGTTGGCCTTCGATTTCGAGCGTGCTGGTCAGCACAAAGCCTCCGTACGGCAGGCAGGCAACCGCGCTTGCCGCGTCCACCCCCGGCCCCGGCCTGACCTTTTCCAGCAGTACATCCAGGAAAGCCCGCTGGCGCTCAGCCGTTGGATATTTCCAATACGGCAGAGAGAGGCGCGCCGCGAGGACGTTGTCGGGATGGAAACCCGGGGAAATGGCGGTTAACCCGGCGAAAGTCCGCATCAACAACCCGGCCCCAGCGAGCAGAATCAGCGCGAACGCCGTCTCCGACACAATCAGCAGATTCTCCAGCCGGCGGTGTTTGCGGCTGCCCGTCGCGGTTCGGGCGGTCTGCTTCAGAGCGGCTTCGGGATCTATGCCCTCAAGTTCGCGCACGCGTAGGGAAGTTTGAAAACTTACCTGGAGGTTCAACAAAGTCTGATGCGGCGGGAAGGTGCGCGCATGGGAGCGAGTCCGAACAGAATGCCGCTCAATACCGCGATGGCAAGATTGAAACCGAGGACCGCACCGCTGATGTGCGCGTCCTCGATGTGGGGCACGCCAGCCGGCGCGATGGCTCACAACAGCCTGACGCCTCCGAATGCCAGCGCCAGGCCCGCCGCCCCGCCCGCCGCCGCCAGTAGCATCCCTTCCGTCATCAATTGACGCAATACGCGACTGCGGCCAGCGCCCAGTGCAATCCGCACCGCGATCTCTTTCTGTCTCGCGATGGCCCGCGCCAGCAGCAGGTTGGAGATGTTCAGACACACGATCAACAGCACCAGCCCGACCGCTCCAGACAGCACCAGCAGCGCCGGCCGGACATTACCCACCAGCCGGTCATGAAGACCGATGACTCGCAATTGCGCGCCGGCTCTCGACCCGCCAAACTTCTTCGGGTAGGCGGACTCCAGGCGCTGGTTGATCAGGGCCAGATCGGCTTGCGCGCGGTCCGCCGTGACGCCCGGCTTCATCCGCGCAATGACGCTGTAGAAGTAGGTCGCACCGTTGGGTTGCGGCGAGCCGGGTTCACTCATGGCGACCAGAAGGCTGACGCGCTATTTTCGGGAAACTCGAAGTTCCGCGGCAGGACGCCCGCTATGGAGTAGTTCAACGCCCGCCAGCCGTAGCGCAAATCCTGCGATAACCTCTCCAGCCACGTGAATCCCCACGTCTCGCGGGTTGCCTCCCGGATGAGCGTGGTGTTGCCGAACGCACGCTGTGCCGCGTAGCGGGCATCCTCCGGCATAAGGTGATTCTCCCGCTGCTCCTGTGCTTCGAGGTCCAGATGAGATCGCAGCTCGCGATCCAGATCTTCCTCCCGTTTCCTCCGCCCCCAACGCATATCACACCTCTCCGGCCGGCCAAATCACGCAATCGACGGCCCTGCCATGCGTCTCCTCTTCGGTTCCTCCGAACCCAGGTCCCCTCGGCATTTAGCCTGGTAGAGATTCTACCTTGAAATGGGATCTACCGGGTAGACGAGCTACCCTTGATATGGCTAGGGCCGGGCCGCCCAAATCTTCGAGAGAGCCGTCCGGTCCGTTGGGTCCCCCTTGGGTCTGCTCCTGGCGTCGCACGCCGGATCCCCGCAATCAGCGGTGAGTCAACGTGATAACAGAGCCATGTCGCCGTAGGCGGCTGCGACCTGATCAGTCGTCAAGAATTTCATGTGCGAGGCGCGGGCTTGGGCAATCAACATCCGGTCGAACGGATCGCGGTGGTGCCATGGCCAAAGGGCCACCTCGCGGGTATGAGCCGCCACCAACGGAAGACTCTCGAAAGACTCGCGCGCAAGCCTTTCCTCGAAATTCGAGGGTAGCCGCAACTTGCCGAGGCTGTGCTTCAGCCAGATCTCCCACAAACTAACTGCGTTCACGAAGATCGTATCTTCCGGATCGCCGATCAAGCCACGGGCCAGGGCTGTCAGAGACGGATCGTTTCCGACCCACCAGAGCAGGATGTGAGTGTCGAGGAGCAGTCTCATTCGTGCTGCGGCTTCTCTCCGAATGCAACGGCGATATCGTCAGGGAGTACATCGAAGTCCGGTGCAATCCAAATCTCTCCCGCCATTGAACCGGGCTCTCGCGGCCGATCGGGACCCTGGTAAGCCACTGAGCGAGCGACTGGCTTGCCAGCCTTCGAGAGAATGACTTCGTTACCTTTTATCACTGCTGTCCAAAACAGCCACAAAAATAGCGGCCCGTGTTGAGAACGGGGGCTTTGCTTCGCGGGAAGGAGGATTTTGAGGTTGAGGTCTATCCCTGTATGTTAGCCGCCTCCTGTCCAAAAGCGTGACCGTTCGAGTAGGACGGGGTTGGTGCTGCAAACAGTGT